>NZ_JAGYFX010000078.1:0-28379 GCF_019946615.1 Pseudomonas sp. BF-R-01 | reverse complement strand
AATCGGTTGGATTGATTGGGGGCATATCCGTTGCTGCGGTAATGGCGGCGGGCCCACGGAGCAGGACCGGAGCGAGGGTATGGCGAGCATTAGCGAGCCACCGAACGAAAGGGGCAAGAGCCCTTGGTTACTTGGGGCTCTTCCAAGTGACTCGCTGTAAGAGCGAAACCAATAGCCGCCCTCACCGAAGAACCGGATATTCACCCAATCCCAATCCCAATCCCAATCCCAATCCCAATCCCAACCAACCACCAAAACCCAAGCCATACACAAACCTGTCATCTACCCCATGCATGCTCTACCCACCAGAGACGCCGACGCGCCTGCACCTGGAATCCAGAACTTTCTTCTCGGGCCAATGGTCACTTAATGTGAACACGCCCCAGGCACTTTGTTTTCGGACTATTGAGTGGTGATCGAGATGGAAAGTATCAATCTATTGCTCGGTGAGGCTCTGAGCCCGTATCAGGTAACGTTGACCCCCTCGGGCGCCCACGGCGAATGCCTGGTGACACTGAAGAGCACGACCGGCGCCATCGTGGTCGAGCGGGAGTTCAATCAGGCCCAGTTGACCGACAAACGTCTGCTCACAGATGTGGTCGACGGCTTGCATCGCGATCTGATGATTGCCGAAGGACGCCTGGAACCCTGTGTTATCGCAGCGTTGCGCAATGCTGCACAGGACAAGGTCGTGGCCAGCCGTAATTGAATTGTCTTTTGTGGGAACCTTCCCGGGCCAAGGTCAGTCAGAGCATGTAACAGCAGGATCAAGCATTGTGCTCCGGTGCTTGTAGTCGTGCTGCCACTGGTCTTTTTTTAGACCACGTTTAACCCCGAGATGTCTCCCCACTTCTCGGGGTTTCTTTTTGCCCGCGATTTGTCATTCCAGCGCCTGTTGCTCGAAATACTTCCTGGATTCTTCCAGATAGGCGTCGCGACTTTCCGGGTCGAGCCACGCGGCGTACGCCTCGCTCAAGCGATCATGGGGCATTTTGCGCAGCAATTGATTGATCTCGACAATCGCCTGCCGGCCTTTGGGCGTGTCGGTGCAGCCGATGTAACCGGACAAGAATTTCTCGGCGCCGCGAATCGGGTAGAACTGCAATTCATCCTCGGCGATCCCTTGCTGTTGGGCCTGATAGCGGATTTCCGGGCGGTAGCCCAACAGCAGCCGCAAGCGCCCCAGGCGTTGCATCTGCAACAGGCTGCCCAAGGCGTCGTTGCCGTAGTGCGGTGTCAGCGAGTCAGGTGGTGCCTGTTTGAGCAGCGCGTCGAGGTAATCACCGTAGTTACGCTCGGCGATAATGCCCAATTTCTCGCCGCCGCTCGCCAGGAAGGCCGCCAGGTCCAGTTCACCGTCCTGGATGAAGGGGGCAAGCGTCTCACGGTCAACGCGCCGCACGGCCACGCCGTTACTCATGGCCCGAAACACCGGAATGGAAAACGCGATCCAGCGTTCGCGTTCCTTGCTCCGGTTCAGCGCCGCATCGCAGGTAAGGGACGGCTCGTGGAGCATTTGCAAGGCGCGCGCACGGTTGACTCGCATCAAGGTGTGTTCGTATTGCGGCATGCCGGCGATCAACAGCGGCAACAGTTGGTCGATGACGCCCAGGCCCTTTTTCGGTCCTTCGAAAATCGTCAGCGGTGGCAGATCCCGCAACAGCCAGATCATGGTTTCCTTGGGCTGCGCCATCGCCGACGAGGTCGGACCGATGAGCAAGGCTGTCGCCGCGAGCGCACACATCACCCTCCTGCCGTGTGACAGGCAGTCTGTGATGAGCAGCGAAAGCAGGCGTTTCAGCTTAGATGGCCCCGTCTTCACGCAGCTTTGCGATCTGTTCCTTGTCGTAGCCAAGATCGTTGAGTACCTGCGCATTGTGTTCGCCCAACTGCGGCCCGACCCATTGCGAACTGCCGGGTGTCTCTGAGAGTTTCGGCACAATTCCCGGCATCTTGAAATCTTTGCCGTCCGGCAGCTTTGCCTTCAGGAACATTTCCCGAGCCAAGTACTGCGGATCACTGAACATGTCTTCGGCGCTGAAGATCCGGCTGGCGGGGACATCAGCCTGATTCAACTGCTCGATGACGGTGTCCAGCGGCAGCGCATTGACCCAGCGATCAATCACCCCATAAATCTCGTCGCGACGGCTGTCACGCCCGTCATTGCTGGCCAGCGTCGGGTCGTTGGCCAGGTCTTCACGGCCGATGATCAGCATGAATCGTTTGAAAATCGCATCGCCATTGGCGCCGATCTGCACATGTTTGCCGTCAGCGCTGGTGTGGATCGAGGAGGGCGTGATGCCGGGCATGATGTTGCCGGTGCGTTCGCGAATGAAGCCGAACACGTCGAACTCCGGGACCATGCTTTCCATCATGGCGAAGATTGCTTCGTACAGCGCCACATCGACCACTTGACCCTGGCCGCCATTGACCTCGCGATGACGCAAAGCCATCAGCGCACCGATCACGCCCCAGAGCGCCGCAATCGAGTCGCCGATGGAAATCCCGGTGCGTACCGGCGGTCGGTCCTCAAACCCGGTGATGTAGCGCAGGCCGCCCATGGATTCACCGACCGCACCAAAACCTGGTTGATCCTTCATGGGCCCGGTCTGGCCGAAACCCGAAAGGCGCACCATCACCAGTTTCGGGTTCAGTGCGTGCAAGACGTCCCAGCCCAGACCAAGCTTTTCCAGCACGCCGGGGCGAAAATTCTCGATGAGGATGTCCGCTTCACTGAGCAGCTTTTTCAGGATTGCCAGGCCGTCCGGGTGTTTCAGGTTCAAGGTCAGGGACTTCTTGTTGCGTGCCTGAACGAACCACCACAGCGACGTGCCTTCATACAACTTGCGCCATTTGCGCAACGGATCACCACCGTCGGGGGATTCGATCTTGATGACGTCGGCACCGAATTCGCCGCAAATGCGCGAGGCAAACGGCCCGGCGATCAACGTGCCCAATTCGATGACTTTCAGACCTGAGAGGGGTTTGGCGGTGAACGGCATGCTGGATCCTGTAGGACAAAGGCTTGGCTGATAGAGCGTTTTAGCACAGCCCGCCGTCAGTCGCTCAAGGTTGATGGCCGCGAAGCCTGCCGCATCGGTTAGACTTGCCGCCTTTCCACGTATCAAGAAGCCCGTTCATGGCCCAGCCGTCCACGACCTACAAGTTTGAACTGAACCTTACCGACCTCGACCGCAGCGTTTACGAGACGGTGAAGCAGACCATCGCCCGTCACCCTTCGGAAACCGAAGAGCGCATGACCGTGCGGCTGCTGGCCTACGCCTTCTGGTACAACGAGCAGCTGTCGTTTGGCCGTGGTCTGTCAGACGTGGATGAACCCGCCCTGTGGGAAAAGAGCCTGGATGATCGCGTACTGCACTGGATCGAAGTCGGTCAGCCCGACGCCGACCGCCTGACGTGGTGCTCGCGTCGCACCGAACGCACCAGCCTGCTGGCCTACGGCAGCTTGCGCGTCTGGGAAACCAAAGTGATCCCGGCGATCAAGAACCTGAAAAACGTGCACATCGCTGCTGTGCCGCAGGAAGTCCTGGAAACCCTGGCCAAAGACATGCCGCGCGTTATCAAGTGGGACGTGATGATCAGCGAAGGGACGATTTTCGTCACCGACGACCGTGGTCAGCACGAAGTCCAGTTGCAGTGGCTGAGCGGCGAACGCGGCTGATTTTTCGCCACGTCATCCGGTTTTATCCTACGTATTCAAGAGAAGTACCTGTCACCCCATGCGCATCGAACCTCGCCTGTTGCCCGACACCCTGCCATTCCTCGGTGACCTGCCGCCGCTGCTGACCCGTCTGTACGCGGCGCGGGGCGTGGTTTCAGAGGCTGAACTGGACAAGAGCCTGGCGCGGCTGATTCCGTTCCAGCAGCTCAAGGGCATCGATGCCGCGGTGGATTTGCTGGTGACCGCGCTGGAGCAGCGTCAGCGGATTCTGATCGTCGGCGACTTCGACGCCGACGGCGCGACGGCGAGTACCGTGGGCATGTTGGGCTTGCGCCTGCTGGGCGCGGCTCACGTTGATTATCTGGTGCCGAACCGATTCGAGTATGGCTACGGCCTTACGCCTGAAATCGTTGAGGTGGCGCTGACCCGCACGCCGCAGCTGCTGATCACCGTGGACAACGGCATCTCCAGCGTTGAAGGCGTGGCGGCGGCGAAAAAGGCTGGCCTCAACGTGCTGGTCACCGACCACCACTTGCCCGGCGATGAATTGCCGCTGGCCGATGCCATCGTCAATCCCAACCAGCCGGGCTGCGGATTTCCGAGCAAGGCACTGGCCGGCGTCGGGGTGATCTTCTACGTGCTGATGGCCCTACGCGCGCGTCTGCGCAGCCTCGGCTGGTACGAGAGCAGGCCGCAGCCGAACATCGGCGAGTTGCTGGACCTGGTGGCCCTCGGCAGCGTCGCCGACGTGGTGCCGCTGGACGCCAACAACCGGATTCTCGTCCACCAAGGCCTCGAGCGAATCCGCGCCGGACGTGCGCGGCCTGGGATCAAGGCGATCCTCGAAGTGGCGAAGCGTGATCATGCGCGCATCACGTCCACGGATCTTGGGTTCATTGTCGGCCCGCGCCTGAACGCGGCGGGGCGACTGGATGACATGAGCCTGGGCATCGAATGCCTGCTCACCGAAGACGCCGGGCTCGCCCGGGAAATGGCTATCCAGCTGGACGGCATGAACCAGGACCGCAAATCCATCGAGCAGGGCATGCAGCGCGAGGCGCTGGCCCAGCTCAAGGATTTGCCGGTGGAATCGATGCCGTTCGGCCTGTGCCTGTTCGATCCCGAGTGGCACCAGGGTGTCATCGGCATCCTCGCCTCGCGTATGAAAGAGCGCTATTTCCGTCCGACCATCGCCTTTGCCGATGCAGGCGATGGCATGCTCAAGGGCTCGGGGCGTTCGGTGCAGGGCTTCCATATTCGTGACGCCTTGAGCGTGGTGGCGGCTCAGCACCCAAATTTGATCAGCAAGTACGGCGGCCATGCCATGGCGGCAGGCTTGACCTTGCCGGAAGCGAATTTTCCGCTGTTCGCCGAAGCCTTTGACGCTGAAGTGCGTAGGCAATTGCGCGAAGAAGACCTGACCGGGCGACTGCTGTCGGACGGGACTTTAGCGGTCGAAGAATTTCACCTCGAACTGGCCCGTGCTTTGCGGCATGCCGGTCCTTGGGGGCAACACTTCCCGGAGCCGTTGTTCCATGGTGTGTTCCAGTTGGTCGAACAACGGGTTGTTGGCGAACGGCACCTCAAAGTGGTGCTGAGAAGTGAATGCGGTTCGGTGAAGCTGGACGGCATCGCGTTTGGAATCGACCGCGATATCTGGCCGAACCCGACCATCAAATGGGTGGAGCTGGCCTACAAACTCGACCTTAACGAGTTTCGCGGGAATGAGACGGTCCAGTTGATGATTGCCCACATAGAACCGCGTTGACCCCATTCGCGAGCAAGCCCGCTCCCACAGGATCTGCGCAGACCCTGTGGGAGCGGGCTTGCTCGCGAAGGCGATTTCCCTGACGCCAAATACCCTCGGAACCCTTCACCATCCCCCAATGTCGACTAGGCTCTAAGCACTGCTTGATTTTCCTTGTGACGTCTTGTCGAATTTTTTGCCCGCGGGGGCGGGTGCTGCACCTTTTTCCTGTCACTCGTCGACTTTCAAACAGAACCCTGGAGCCTGCCCACTGATTCGAGAGGTGCCCCATGAGTCTGCTGCTTGAACCCTATACCCTTCGCCAATTGACCCTGCTCAACCGCATCGCGGTGTCACCGATGTGCCAGTATTCGAGTGTCGATGGCCTGGCCAATGACTGGCACCTGGTCCATCTCGGTAGCCGTGCTGTCGGTGGGGCCGGTCTGGTTTTTACTGAAGCCACGGCAGTGACGGCCGATGGACGCATCACCGCCGAAGACCTCGGCTTGTGGAATGACGAACAGATCGAACCCCTGCAACGCATCACGCGTTTCATCGCCGCCCAAGGCGCTGTCGCCGGAATTCAACTGGCCCACGCCGGGCGCAAGGCCAGCACCCATCGGCCGTGGATCGGCAAGCACGGTAGCGTCAAACCTGAAGATGGCGGCTGGACGCCGGTCGGTCCTTCGCCCATTGCGTTCGACCCACAGCACACACCACCGAAGCAGCTGAATGAGAGTGAAATTGCCGAGGTCATCCAGGCGTTCGTTGATTCAGCGAAACGGGCGCTGATTGCCGGTTTCAAAGTCGTCGAGGTTCACGCGGCTCATGGTTACCTGTTGCATCAATTCCTATCGCCCTTGAGCAATCAGCGGCGCGATCAATACGGTAGTTCGTTCGAGAATCGAATTAGGCTGGTGCTGCAAGTCACCGAAGCGGTGCGTGCGGTGTGGCCTGAGGAGTTGCCGGTGTTCGTGCGGGTCTCGGCCACCGATTGGGTGGAAGACGGCTGGAATCCGGATGAAACCGTTGAACTGGCGCGTCGCCTCAAAGATTTGGGCGTGGACCTGATCGATGTGTCGTCGGGCGGCACGGCGGTCAACGCGGAAATTCCTACAGGCCCCGGTTATCAAACCCGCTTCGCCGAACGAGTACGCAAGGAGTCAGGCATCGCCACCGGCACCGTAGGAATGATCACCGAGCCGGCCCAGGCCGAGCACATTCTACGCACCTGTCAGGCAGACATTATCTTCCTCGCCCGTGAGCTGCTGCGCGACCCGTACTGGCCATTGCATGCGGATGATGATTTGGGTGGACACAAGGCCATCTGGCCAGCGCAGTATCAACGCGCGACGCATCGGGATCAGCCGATTCATGAGTCGGATTTGCGTGACTGAGTGATGCGCTAAAAGCAAAAAGCCCCGATCAAATTGATCGGGGCTTTTGCGTTTCTGTGCTGGGATTTTTGTTGTTTGCCAGGCCGCTTTCGCGAGCAAGCTCGGCTCCTACAGGGTCGTGTCGAGCTCATCACTTTTGTTCGACACAAACCTGTAGGAGCCGAGCTTGCTCGCGAAGAGGCCTGCTCAGACACTAAATTGCTCTCAGGTGTACTTACGCTTCTCCGGCGCCGGCGGGAAATACTGATACAACCAGGTCTCGCTCAACGTCCGGTCATTGGTGCGAATAAACAACCGCAGCTCCACCGGGGCCACACTGTCATTGGTCGGGAACCAGTCAAAGGTAATCCGGTAGCCCTTGATGTCATCCAGCACCAGCACGTTGAAATCCTTGACCTGGCCGTTGGAGCACGTCACCACCGGTTCGATGCCCGTACCTTGCGGCAAGCGATCCAGCCCGCCGCCGGTGAAGTCCACCGCAAACCGGCGCGCCCAGACTGGCGGGTAATGCTCGCCCGGCGCCCAACCTTCAGTGAAGCCGCCCATGCCCGAACGGGTCGCGTTGACCCGCGCCAGCGGCGTGCCGACCGGCGGCAAAGCGCTCCAGTACAGCTTGTAGCCGTAGTTCAGGGAATCGCCGGCCGCGACCGGTTTCTTCGGAGTCCAGAACGCGACGATGTTATCCAGGGTTTCGCCGGTTGTAGGAATTTCCAACAGATCGATAGAGCCTTCGCCCCACGCGGTTGTAGGTTCTACCCACAGGCTCGGCCGCTTGCTGTACCAGTCGACGGTGTCCTGATAACTGGCGAACTCGTGGTCGGTCTGCACCAGGCCGAAACCTTTCGGGTCGGTGTCGGCGAAGGCATTGAATTGCAGGGTCGCCGGGTTGTTCAGCGGACGGCAGATCCACTCGCCGTTGCCACGCCACATCGCCAGGCGATCCGAATCGTGGATCTGCGGGTGGATGGTGTCGCACATGCGCCGCTCGTGGGTGCCGCAGCTGAACATGCTGGTCATCGGTGCGATGCCCAGTTGTTCGATGGCGGTACGCGCATTGATGTGGGCGTCGACGGCCATGACGACCTGACTGGCCTGGCAATCGATATCGAAACGGTAGGCACCGGTGGCACTCGGCGAGTCCAGCAGGGCGTAGACCACGAAACGGGTGCTGTCCTTGTCCGGGGTTTCGAACCAGAACTTGGTGAAGTCGGGGAATTCTTCGCGCTTCTTGGCGTAGGTATCGACCGCCAGGCCGCGTGCCGACAGGCCGTATTGGCCAGTGGCGTCTACCGCACGGAAATAACTGGCGCCGAGGAAAGACAGCACGTCGTGCCGGTCCAGTTCCGGGGCCTTGAACAGCTTGAACCCGGAGAAACCCAGATCGCCCGTGAGCTGCTTGGTATCGACCGTGGTTTTTTCATAGTTGAACAGCGAAGGGCGGAAATGCACCTCCCGCGCCTGACGTGTCTTGGGGTCGACGCTGTACATGCGCACCGGCTGCTTGAAACCCATGCCGACGTGAAAAAACTGCACGTCCAGCTGACCTTTCAGATCCTTCCACAGCGAATGATTGCCGTCGTAGCGGATCGCGTTGAAATTTTGTGGGGTCATGGTCGCCAGAGTCGGCGGCAGCACTTGCTTGGTGTCCTGATAGCGGTTGCCGGCAAGTTGCTTGGCCTGGATTTTCAGGGCTTCGAAATCGAACGCCTGTGCCTCGCCGTCAGCCGTGTCATTACCGGCCCAGGCCCGCGCAGCCAACAGGCCGGAGGCGGACAAACCGGTGTAGGCAGCGATGGCCATGGACGCTTTGAGCAAATTCCTGCGGTGCATAAGTACAACCTGTCGTGAACAATCCCGCGCCGTTCCTGGCACGTGCTGGATCAGAAATGGAGGTTCGGACATGCCTTCGGCCAAACGCAACGGACTTTAAACAGATGCCAAATAGCTTAAACCGTTCGGTGGCAGAGCAAAAATGATTGATGGCGTGGCAGTGGCACCGCTATGAAACAAGACATTTCCGGTAAACGTTTCCCACAGAGATTTCTGATTTATGCGGCATTTCTGCTTTTTTTGACTAATTACTCTAAAAACCGCTTTTCAGCGCCAATTTACTTCCTATTCTATGGGCATGACCGGTTTCTGCCCTCAGGCCGGTGGGATTCAGTTGGCACGAGGTGACCGCTGAAAAAGGGTAGGGCGATGCGGTTTTTGCAGTTTTCTTTTTGACGTAGAGAGGGACATCGTCCATGTCGAAAGTACAAGGCATCACTGAAATGTTGGGGATCTTTCCGTGCCTGGGTATGGGGCGGCGAAGGCGCCGGCTTAATTCCGAGGAGTTGAAACTGGTGGAGCGGTATCGCGAGTTGTCGGAGAACGACCGGATTGCGATGCGGTATCTGGTGGATGCGATGCGCAGTGTTTCGCGGTTTTGAGTAAGAAGTCGAGGGGCGGACTGTGAAGTCTGCCCCTTTTTCATGTGCGCCCGGCATGGGCGCAATCTTGCGGGTGCCGATCAACCGCTGAGGCTTTCGATCAGGCTTTCGAGCGCTTCAGTGATATTTTCATCCTGCGCCAGTTGTGCTGCTGCAGTCGCTCTGACTTGACGTGCCAAGCGGTATTCACTGGGCGTGCAGTTTGCGAACTGCTTGAAGGCACGAGCGAAGTAGGACGGATCCTTGAAGCCGGCCTCATAGCCGATGCTGGTAATAGGCATCTGGCTGTTGTCGAGCAGCTCTTTGGCGAAGTTCATGCGCTTGTTCAAGATGTAATCCGTGAAGCCAAGTCCATTGGCTTCCTTGAACAGGCGGCTGAAGCGAAATGTCGTCATGCCGCAGCGCTGCGCCAAGTCCCTTTGATCGATGCTGTCTCGAAAGTGCTGTTCGATGTACAGCATGACATTGCTCAGCGCCTGGTGTTTTTGGTGCCCTGAGGTCAGCCGGATACTGTCCGGCAGGGTTGGGGAGTGGTCGATCAGCATCGTCTTGCGCAGGTCGGTCACATTTCGGCGCAGCTCGCAGAGCTGAACTACAGCAGTCAGGTAGCGACTTTTCTCTGTGAGCGAGAGCGGGAGCACCATGTATTCCCAGACGCTGGAACGCATGGCCCAGACGGCCAGTTCCTCTGAGTGCTGCACGGTGAACATGGTGATCGGGATGCCCGGTGTGCTGCGCTTGATCTCCAGCAACAGCCTCAAGCCTGGTGTGTCGGGGCGATCGAAATGCATGCAGATCATGTCCGCCTGTTCCCCGATGGGCAGCGCGGAGTTTTTCGCCAGTTTGCAGTCGCAGGTACCCTCGAACTGTGCGATGAGTTCTTTCGTGGATCGATCATGAGTCAGATCGAACCATAGGAGCGATGGCCTTTTGGTCAAATTGGACGTCATGTCTCTACTCGGCAGGTCTGATTGACTCTCTACTCGCTAGTATTGCCAATACGCCATCACTTTGCAGATTGAATCCTTATAAAAACGACGAATTTCAGATCTGTTCGATCTATGTGTTTCCTGGAAGGCTGCCCGGTCCCAGTGTTTGCGGGTGTGTTGTCGACGAACCCGGGTTTAACCACTTGTCGCTTCTGAATCAATGCCAATTGCCGTTGCGTTTCAATGCCTTGTTTACCCCTCTCGCGACTTCTGCAAAGGCCAATGAACCGTATCCGGCCGCTCCGCAAAAAAGTCCTAACGATGTGCAAAATCCTCCTAACGCCTATGCCTGCTTACTGACTAGGGTTGCATCAGGCAGCACAGAAAGTTCTGCCTCAGAAACACAACATTTGAGTGAGGTGGCCAAAATGATCATGCAAACAATCAAGGCTTCGGTAGTGAAGTTCGCCAAAGACGAAGACGGTCTGACCATTGTGGAATACGCGGTGGCCGGCGGATTAATCACGGTAGCTGTTGCCGCAATGTTCACTCTCTTGGGCGGCGCGGTGAACACCAGAATCACAGCGCTGTGCGCTGCGGTCAAAGGCGCTGCCTGCTGATGACAGTAACCCACTGTGGTGGGGGCGCGGTGATATCCACGGAGCAGCCGGTTTTGCAGTTTCTCTGATCGACCGGCAACTCAATGAACTTCGCGCAGACCCCGCCAATGTATTTTCTGAGTCGTATGACCGCTGAAACGAGGTACTAAAAAATGAATCTGCAAACAATCAGAACTTCAATTACCAAGTTCGCCAAAGATGAAGATGGCCTGACCATTGTGGAGTACGCGGTAGCCGGTGGCTTAATTACGGTAGCTGTTGCCGCGATGTTTATTCTTTTGGGTGGCGCCGTGAACACCAGGATCACAGCACTGTGCGCTGCGGTCAAAGGTGCCGCCTGCTGATGACAACCACTCGTTGTGGTGGGGCGCGGTGATATCCATAGAGCAACCAGTTTTACAGTTCCTCTGATAGACCGGGCAACTCAATAGACTTCACGCTGTCCCCGCCAACGTACTTTCTGATCCATATCACGGCTGAAGCGAGGTATACAAAAATGAATCTGCTAACAATCAGAACTTCAATCACCAAGTTCGCCAAAGATGAAGATGGCCTGACAATTGTGGAATACGCCGTGGCCGGTGGATTAGTGACGGTAGCGGTTGCCGCAATGTTTATTCTTTTGGGGGCCGAGGTGAACACCAGGATTACAGCACTTTGCGCAGCGGTCAAAGGTGCTGGCTGCTAACGATAATCCCGGTTAGGGGGGGACGCGCCATGTCCATGGAATTGTTGGTAATGACTGTTTTACTGCTAGGACTATTGGGCGTGGCGGTGGTGAGCGATCTGCGTCGCCACCGTATTCCCAACATGCTGGTCCTGTTGGGCCTTGCCCTGGGACTGGGCGGTCAAATGTATTTAGGTGGCGTCAGCGGGTTGGGTGACAGCCTGTTGGGCATCCTGGTCTGTTTTGCACTGTTTCTGCCGATGTACGCCTTGGGTGGCATGGCCGCCGGCGACGTCAAGTTAATGGCCATGGTCGGCAGCTTTTTACCCTTCCATTTTGCATTGTGGGCTGCCTTGTTCAGCCTGATAGCCGGTGGCGTGTGCGGTTTTTTGATTGTGCTGTATCGCGGCCAGCTGCTTCAGACCCTGGGACGTTATTGGTTGATTCTGAAGGCGCAGGCCTATCTGGCGCCAACTTCAGATGAAGTAGCCAGCAAGCCTTTCCCTTATTCGATTGCAATATTGATAGGCACTTTAATCAGCGTCTACTGGCAACTGGTTGCCGGTGGATTCGGAGGCTAGTCATGCACATCATTGTCGATAGTGATGCCTACCCCAGCGCTCGGGGCGCGGTGCAACGACTGGCTCCCCAGCCGTGCACAATCCGCGAAACTGGACTGACAGACAGTTTCCTCGGCGAGTTGGTATGCAAGCACTTGTATGACGCTGGCGTGCTGGACATGCCGCGGCTGGTGGAGCGCCTGGCGCTGACCGGCGCCGTACTTGATGAAGTCCTGGCGTTTCTGCGCAAGGACGGTCGTGTCGAAGTGCTTGGCCAGTTGGGGTCGCAATCGACAAGTGGGCAAATGCTGCGTTATGGCCTGACCGAACGCGGTCGCAGCGCCGCCCGCGATGCCTTGTCGCGCAGTGGCTATATCGGTGCGGCACCCTTCCCGGTGGACACCTACCGGTCCCTGATCAAACTGCAAACCATTCACCATGGTCGCATCAACGCCAACGATATGCGCAATGCCTTTGCTGGCGTAGTGCTTACCGACAGCATGCTCGATCAGTTAGGTGTGGCGATGAACTCCGGGCGCGCCATTATGATTTATGGCCCCGCGGGTACTGGCAAGACCTACATCAGCCGTCGGTTGATCCGTCTGTTCACCGAGGCCATCTGGGTGCCTCATGCCATCGTCATCAACGAGTCCGTGATCGAGATCTATGACCCGCAAGTGCATCAGCGGTTCGAAGATAACGTTCAACAGAACAATCTGATGCTCAACGAAGGGATCGACCGTCGACTGCTGCGCTGCAAACGCCCGATCGTCGTCACTGGCGGTGAGTTGAGCATGGAGCAACTGGACGTTCGCTATGACACTAACACCCGTCAATACCAGGCTTCTTTGCAGCTCAAGGCCAGCAATGGCCTGTTCATCATCGATGACATGGGGCGTCAGCGCATGGCACCCGCCGAGCTGTTGAATCGCTGGATCGTCCCGATGGAAGAGAAGTGCGATTTCCTCAACCTGGGCGGCGGTCGGCATTGCGAGCTGCCGTTCGATCTGATTCTGGTGTTTTCCACCAACCTCAATCCCCTGGAGTTGGCCGATGAGGCCTTTCTTCGCCGGATTGGCTACAAGCTGCAATTCGGTTATCTGAAGCCTGAGGAGTACGAAAAGATCTGGCGTCAGGAAAGCGAGCGTCTGGGCGTGCCTTATGACCAGTTGCTGGTGCGTTATGTGCTGCAAAGGCTTTATGCAAGTGAAGGCATGCCCCTGGTGCCTTGCCATCCCCGCGATCTCCTGAGCATGGCGCTCGATCGTCAACGTTACATGGGCGGTTCCGGACCACTGTCACCGCAAGAGTTGGAATGGGCCTGGCACAACTACTTCGTCCAGCTCGACTTTCTTTGATACGGAGATACTGACATGAGCTCTCGTACTCTTTCCCTGATAGGCGTTTCCCTGGTCATGGGCCTTGGTGCTGCATGGATGGCCGACTCCTGGCTGAGCGCCCGGCTCAATGCCAGCCCGGATGATCACCTTCGAAGCGTAGTGGTCGCCACAGTAGAGATTCCATTCGGGCAGATGGTCGAGGCTCAGCAGGTCACGACCGTACGCATGCCCATGGATACGATCCCGGAAGACGCCTTCGACATGAGCGAAAAGGCTGTGGGCAAGATCGCAACGTTCGACATTCTGAAGGGCGACATTGTGCGCGGTGCGCGTCTGAGTGAGCACTTGGGTGGCAGCACCCTGGCTTCGCTGATTGCGACAGACAAGCGTGCCATCTCGGTACGGGTGGACGATGTGGTCGGTGTGGGCGGGTTCCTGTTGCCGGGTAACCGGGTCGATGTACTCGCGACCAAAACCACCAGTGCCGGCAGCAACAGCGCCGTGTCCAGGACCATCCTCGAGAACTTGCGGGTATTGGCGGTGGACCAGACGGCAGGTACCGACAAGACCCAACCGGTGGTGGTGCGTGCAGTGACGCTGGAAATGACGACCGCAGAGGCTGAAACCCTGGTCACGGCGCAAACGGAAGGGAAACTGCAATTGACCTTGCGCAATCCGCTGAACTCCGAGAAAAAAATCGCGGCCGTTGCACCTGTTGCGCCTGTCGCACCGGTCATGACGGTGGCCACCGCCACGGTGCCAAAACGCGTGGTGCAACGCAGCGGCGGCGAAAGTGGTGGGGCTGTCACCGTCATCCGCGGGGTCGAAACCAAAGTAGTCAACATTCGCTGACAGGGCGTAACAGGTCCTGGACACCAGGTCTTGGCGGAGCCGATCCGCATCAGTATTGGCAAATGAGGGCTTGATGATGAATCGTCGTATTCAGCAGCCGTTCACTGCGACGCCAAGGCGCCAGAAAGGATCGGTGAGTGTATTGATGGTGATCGCTTTGGCGATGATTGGCATGGTGGCCGCACTGGCTTTGGACGGCGGACACATGATGCTGAACAAAACGCGCTTGCAGAATGCGGTGGACGCCGCGGCCCTGAGTGGTGCCAAAACCCTGAGTCAGGTGGAAGGTGGAGTCAATATTGCCAGTACGACGCGCACTGCCGCACTCAATACGCTGACGCAAAATGCGAATGCCACGGGCAACACAGAATTGGCAACGGCGGTTGGTGGCAACGCAGCTACATTCGCGGTGGTGGAACTGGCAAGCAGTGTCTATGGGCCGTTCACCTATCCCGGGCCAGCGAATGCCAAATACGTTCGGGTATCGGTACCGAGCTATAACCTGACCGGATTTTTCTGGAACTTCGCCCAGGTATTCGGTTCTGGCGGCCTGGGGGCCAAAGCGGTGGCGGCAATCGCCACTGCCGGACCCAGCCCTACCAGTCCTTGTGATCTCGCACCTTTGATGGTCTGTGGCGACCCGACTCAATACAACCCTGGCGCTGGCATGTTCTGGGGCTTCCAGTTTGGTGATTTGCAGGTATTGAAGACGGCTGCCGGCAATTCGTCGCCCATTGGTCCAGGCAACTTTCAGTTGCTCGATTTTGGTTCGGGCGGCAGTACGGTCAGAGAGGACCTGGCCGGAGGTGGCAAGGTCTGCCGCACTGTGGGGGACAACGTCCAGACCGCACCTGGCAACAAGGTCGGCCCTACCTCCCAAGGCTTGAACACACGCTTCGGCATCTACAACGGCCCGGTCAGTGCCTCGGACTATCCGCCGGACATGGTGACCGAATCCAGCAACCCCGCGATCACTTACGACGACTCGGTCACACCGGCACAGGCGAAGTACAAAGGGAAAACTGTCACCTCGAGCAACGGCAATCTCACGGCGGGCGGCGACGCGATATTTGACTACAACGACTGGCGCACGAGCGTTGCCGGGTGTGTGGCAGGGTCTGGCAGTGGTTGTGAGAGCCATGGCGTGTTCGAGCGCCGGATGATGAAAATTGTGGTCGGCAACTGCACTGGCAAACAAGGCGGTTCAACCTCGATCCCTGTCCTCGGTTTTGGCTGCTATTACGTGGTGCAACCAATGGATGGCGGTGGCGGGGACGCTCAGATCTTCGGGCAGTTCGTGAAGGAGTGCGAAGGCGACAACGTGGCCGGCCCTACGCCGTCAACCGATTCCGGCCCTCAGATCATCCAGCTCTACAAAACCTATCTCAACGGCAGCGGTACTCCGAGCACTGACTCATAGGAGGCGTCATGAGACTTCACGCGTTTAAACATCCGAAGCGCCAGCAAGGCCTGGCCATGGTGGAATTCACCCTCGTCCTGCCGGTGTTGTTGCTGCTGTTACTGAGCCTCGGTGAGATCGGCCGCATGCTCTATCAGTACAACGTGTTGCTGCAGGCCAGCCGTGATGCCGACCGTTTTGTCGCAAACCACGCCTGGGACTCGACGCTGGGGGCGGTCTCTCTGAGCAACGCGCTGCAGACCCAGACGAAAAACGTTGCGGTGTATGGCGTGCCTGCCAACACCGGCACCGCTGTGTTGTCCGGGTTGACGCCTGACAACGTGGTCGTCGCCGCGGTGGGCACCGACCATGTGCGAGTCACCATCACCTATACGTTCTGCCCGGTGATTGGCAGTGGCAATTGTGCCGGCTCGATTCCGGGTTTTTTTGGCAATCAGATTGCGCTGAACATTCCCCTGGTTGCCACTACCGTGATGAGGGCACTGTGATGAATAGAAAACACATGCGCGGAATCTATACGGTGGAGTTCGCGTTCGTTGGTCTGCTGGTGTTCACGCTGTTGTTCGGCGTGTTGGAAATGGGCCGCCTGTACTTCACGGTCAACGCACTGGATGAGGCCGCGCGCCGTGGTGCGCGCCTGGCAGCCGTCTGCAATATCAGCGATCCGGTGGTGTTGCGGCGGGCAATCTTCAATGCCGCGACCGACGCAGGTACGAGCCAGCTGATCAGCAATCTGGCCACCACTAATCTGACGTTGACCTACCTGGACGCAAATGGCGCCCTGGTGGCCAACCCAGCTGACCTGGTCAGCGCAAACGGCTTTCGTGCCATCCGCTATGTCCAGTTGAGTCTGCAAAACTTCGTTTTCAATCTGTTTATTCCCGGGTTCGGCGTGCCCATTACCTTGCCTGCATTCAGGGCAACGTTGCCGCGCGAAAGTCTCGGGCGTCATTCTGATTCCGGGGAGATCACACCATGCTGAATATGAAGGAAACGCCGATAGCCAGTTCGACTGGCAAAACCGGGTTGCGGTTGCTGATCAGCAGCCGTGATGCCAACTCTTTACGCGATCTGCAGAGTGTCTGTCAGCGCATGCCTGGCCTGGAGGTAAGCACTCGCCTGGTGAGCAATGGACATGTCGACCCGCTCTACAGTCTGGACCGTATGCCCGATCTGTTGCTGTTGCGCGTCAGCCACCTGTGGCGCGAGGAATTGTCGGCACTGTTGCAACACCCGGCCCATGAGCGTCCGCCGATGTTGGTGTGCGGACTGCTGAGCGAACAAGAAGCCATGCGCCTGGCGATGCAGGCCGGTGCCCGGGACGTGCTGCCGGAGCCCATCGCCGAGACCGAACTGGTCGCCGCCATGAATCGGCTGGTCACGGAGGTTCGGAGCGGCAGTGGGGCTGACGGGAAATTGATCGCCGTGATGAGCGCAAAGGGCGGTTCCGGCGGAACCCTGGTGGCCTGCAACCTGGCACAACAGCTCAGCATGAAAGGCGGCAGTACCCTGCTGCTGGATATGGACCTGCAATTTGGCAGCGTGACGCATTATCTGGATGTGGCACAGACGCACAGCCATCTGGAGGTGTTGCATCAGGTCAACGGCATGGACAGCGTCGCGTTACGCGGTTTTTGCAGTCACTTCAGCCCGACCTTGCATGTGCTGGGCGGTCGGGCCGGTGAGCTGTGTTTGCCGCAGGATGCCCAACCCGAGCAACTTGACACCCTGTTGCAGTTGGCCCGCGCCAGCTATGGCTGGGTGGTGGTCGACCTGCCGCGGCAAATCGATCACCTCACCGGTTCTGTGCTGGAGCAGGTGGATCGGGTGTACGTGGTGGTGCAACAGAGCGTCAGCCATCTGCGCGATGCCAGCTCTCTGGTGCGGATTCTTCGCGATGACCTGGGTGTGCGCGGGGATCAATTGCAGATCGTGGTCAACCGTTATGACAAGGCCGCAGCGATCAGCCTTAAAGATATCGGCGAGGCGCTGCGCTGCACCAATCTGTCGAAATTACCCAACGACTTCAATCTGGTCAGCCAGAGTCAGAACACTGGTGTGCCGTTGGGGCTGCATGCGCCGAGGGCAGCGATTACTACTGCACTGCGCGACATGACCGAGGACCTGGTCGGTCAACAAGTGGCCGGCAACAAAGGCTTGTTCAAACGCGCCTTCAACCGTGTTTTCGGGGGATGAACCATGATCAGCGACTTTCGTAACCGCTTGCGCAAACAGTCCGGTAAACCCGCCGCTGCCCAACCGGGCGACGATCTGCTGGATCCGCCAGAGGAAATAATGGCGTGGGAACGTGTGGCACCAGACGTTCTTTACGAAACCAAAAGCCAGGTCACCCCGGTGGAGGCGGAGTGGCGGGAAAAGATCTACCAGCAGTTGCTCAAGGTCATGGACCTGTCCTTGCTGGACTCCCTTGAACAGGCCGAGGCTGCTCGGCAGATTCGCGATATTTGCCAGCGCCTGCTCGATGAGCATTCGGCACCGGTGAGTACCGTCAGCCGTCAGTTGATCATCAAGCAGATCACCGACGAGGTGCTCGGCCTGGGGCCTCTGGAACCGTTGCTGGCCGATCACAGCGTGTCCGACATTCTGGTCAACGGCTCTGCCTCGGTCTATGTCGAGCGCTTCGGCAAACTGCAACGGACCGATGTGCGTTTTCGCGATGATCAGCATTTGTTGAACATCATCGACCGTATCGTCTCCAGCCTGGGGCGGCGTATCGACGAGTCCTCGCCGTTGGTGGATGCCCGGCTCAAGGACGGTTCGCGGGTCAACGCGATTATCCCGCCGCTGGCCATCGATGGCCCGAGCATGTCGATTCGGCGCTTTGCGGTGGACCTGCTCAATACCGACAGTCTGATCCAGGTGGGAACGTTGACCCCGGCCATTGCCCTGCTGCTCAAGGCGATTGTCCGTGGGCGCTTGAACGTGCTGATTTCCGGCGGTACCGGCAGCGGCAAGACCACCATGCTCAACGTGCTGTCCAGCTTCATTCCGCAAAACGAGCGGATTGTCACCATCGAAGACTCGGCCGAACTGCAACTGCAGCAACCCCATGTGGTGCGCCTGGAAACCCGGCCTTCGAACATCGAGGGCCGTGGCGAAGTGAGCCAGCGGGAGTTGGTGCGCAACAGCCTGCGGATGCGTCCAGACCGCATAGTGATCGGCGAAGTGCGTGGCGTCGAGGCGCTGGACATGCTGACTGCGATGAACACCGGCCACGACGGCTCGTTGACCACGATCCACGCCAACACCGCACGCGATGCGTTGGGGCGAGTCGAGAACATGGTGTCGATGACCGGGGCGACCTTTCCGATCAAGGCCATGCGGCAGCAGATCGCTTCGGCCATTGATGTGGTGATCCAATTGGAACGCCAAGAGGATGGTAAGCGCAGACTGGTCAGCGTGCAGGAAATCAACGGCATGGAAGGCGAGATCATCACCATGACCGAAATCTTTTCCTTCGTGCGCCATGGCATGGGCGAAAACGGCGAAGTGCTTGGTGATTACCGGCCCAGCGGCATGATCCCCGCGTTCCGCGATGTGCTGGCCAAGCGCGGCATCGAGTTGCCGCTTACGATGTTCAGGCCTGAATGGATGGAGGCACGGCAGTCATGAACAATATTCCTGGTGAATTCATTCTGATGTTCCTCGGCATGGTGTTTATCGCTGTGTTCCTCCTGTCTCAGGGGGTGGTGGTGCCGGTGTTCGGCGAGGCCGGCAAGATGCGCAAGCGTATCCGCGGCCGTTTGCACGTTCTGGAGAAAGCCAACAACCTGCCCAATATGCAGACGGTGTTGCGACAGAAGTACCTGACGCGCTTGACGCCGCTGGAGGCCATGCTCGAGCAGTTGCCCTTTATGGCGAGCCTGACCCAGATGATCGAGCAGTCCGGTCATGAATATCGTGCTTATCGGGTGTTGTTGCTCGGGCTGTTCCTGGGCGCCTGTGCAGGTTTCTCGATCTGGATGATCTCGTCAGTCTGGTGGATGGCGTTGCTGGCGGGCTTCGGAGCGTTCTGGCTACCACTGCTGAAAATTTCTCGTGACCGTGGCAAACGCTTCGCCGGGTTTGAGGAAGGCCTGCCGGATGCACTGGATGCCATCTGCCGTGCCCTGCGCGCCGGGCACCCGTTCAACGAAACCCTGCGCCTGGTCGGCGAGGAGCATAAGGGGCCGGTCGCTCAGGAGTTTGGCCTGACTTTCGCGGACATCAACTATGGCAACGATGTACGTCGGGCCATGCTCGGCCTGCTGGAAAGGATGCCGAGCATGACGGTGATGATGCTGGTGACCTCAATCCTCATCCATCGCGAGACCGGCGGCAATCTGACCGAGGTGCTGGAGCGTTTGAGTCGCCTGATCCGCGGGCGTTTTCGCTTCCAGCGCAAGGTCAGGACCCTGTCGGCCGAAGGGCGGATGTCAGCCTGGGTGCTGGTGTCGATTCCATTCGTGCTGGCGATTGCGATCGTTGTCACAAGCCCCACCTACATGCCTGTGCTGCTCAATGATCCCATAGGCCACAAACTGATCATCGGGGCGTTTTTCGCCATGCTGCTCGGGATTTTCTGGATACGCAAAATCATTCGGATTCAGGTTTAAGCGGTTTTCGCTACCGGGAGGTACAGGTCATGGACTTTTTGCTCGGGTTGTTCAGTCGGGTCACGGGAAGCGAGGAGGTGGCGCGCCTGTTGTTCCTCGGCGCGATCGGTTTGAGTACGGTGCTTGCAGTTGTCGCCGTGAGCTTGCTGATTCTGGGGCTTCAGGATCCGGTGCAGCGTCGTCTGGCGCTGATCAAACGTGGTCATTTAGGCAATACCGCCGGGCAAGAAGCCCCGGGTAATCTGCAACTGTTACTGGAACGGGTCGGCCAGCGCTTTGCCTCGGCCGAATCGGCTCAGACCTCCGTCACCCAGACTTTATTGACGCATGCTGGGTACCGTTCCTCTTCAGCGGTGCAGATGTACTGGGCTGTGCGCTTGATGACGCCGCTGTTATTAGTCGGTATTACGTTGCTGCTATTGCCGATGATTCCCAGGGTTTCCCTGGCCATGGGGTTGCTGGTGGTGGTCTTGGCAGCCGGTATCGGATGGTTGCTGCCAGCGCTGTATGTCGCCAAGCGCAAGCAGTTGCGACAAGGTCGGTTGCGTGCCGCGTTTCCGGATGCGCTGGATCTGATGGTCGTGTGCGTGGAGTCGGGCCTGGCCTTGCCCACGACGATCGAACGGGTGGCTGAGGAGATGTCGGTCAGTCAGGTCGAACTGGCTGAAGAACTGGCCCTGGTCAATGCGCAAATCCGCGCGGGCATTTCCAGTACCGCGGCGCTCAAACAACTGGCTGTGCGCACGGGTCTGGATGACGTACAAGGGCTGGTCAGCCTGTTGGCGCAGAGTATTCGCTTTGGTACCAGCGTGGCCGATACGCTGCGCATCTATGCCGATGAATTCCGTGACCGGCGTACGCAGGCCGCCGAAGAGATGGGGGCGAAAATTGGTACCAAGCTGATATTCCCGCTGATTTTCTGCCTGTGGCCGAGCTTCTTTCTGGTCGCTATCGGCCCGGCCATGATCGGTGTACTCAAAGTATTCGGGTGAGGTCAAACGGGCGGAGGCTATCGAGTGCGATGGCCTTGCCCCCCGAGCCTGATCTGCACTTTCCTTTCATGGACCCACACATTTCCCGCCGCGGGATCATCCAACCAGGGTTGGATAATGTGTAGAGACTACTTTCCTGAACACGACATCAAGCCCGGCTTTGCAGCCAGGCTACTCTGGACTACGCCAGAGGCTGATCACCCATCGACATGCCTCAGTTGCCGCTACTCATATCTCCCCCAGCATCCTGTTCAAAAAACATCGGAATCGGGAAGTTGAAGCTATTCAGCCAGCGCTGCATGGCCAGTTCACGTTCGGCGGCCGAAGCGGTTTGCAGATTAGGGGAGGCAACCACACCTCGAATCTGCAACTGCAACCACTGTTCGGTGCCTTGTTGGTACGGCGAAGAGGGGCCCGGCTCAATAGCCCAGGCAGTGGTGGACAGGCAAGCCATGCACACGATCAACAGCCTTTTGGTCTTCATCTCGATTCCTCGTACGTTCTACTTGTTCGCACTGGAAGAGGCATCGGCTACTTCCGTCTTGCGATTCCCCTCGGTAGCCACCACTTTTTTGGCGGAGGCCTTGAGTTTTTCCGCGCGGGTTTGAGCTTCGGCGACTTGCTTGGGGCTCAAGTCGGCGCGGGTCACCAGGTCAGCAGCCGACTTCCAGTTATCCTGGTAGATCAGCAGCGTCACCATATTGAGTGCCGCCAATGTGTTTGCCTGCTTGAGCTCCATGGCGGTCATGAACTCAAAGCGTGCTTCAGGGATCCGTCGCTGATTGAGGTAGACGACCCCCAGGTCATTTCGCATCCTGTCGTCGGTGGGGGCCATCTTCACCGCACGCTCAAGGTGAGTGGCAGCGGAGGCGTTATCATTTTTGGCGGCGGCCAACTGGCCCAGGCCATGTTCCCCTTCAGCCGTCAGACAGGTGCCGAGCAAGCTTTCGTACAACGGCTGCGCGTCGCCGCTACGCCCCATCATGCGCAACACCCGAGCCTTGCGCAGGCGAACCTGGACCAGGTCATCGGGCAAACCTTCCAGATTCGCCAGGCTGGCATACAAACGGCCTTCGTCGGCCATGTTGTCGGCCAGGTTCAGGGCCAGTTCCTGCTCCGAACCGGGCTTGGCACAGCTGGGCGGTCGCGAAGTCAGGCCATTACTGGCGCAACCTGCGAGCATTAACGTCGTCGCTATTGCAATGACTGCTTTCATCGTATGTCCTCTGGCTACAACATGTTGAACGCCCGGCCAATGGCAATGAAGCTGGCCCGGCAGGCGTTCAACGTCACCGTTACGAGTGAGGGCGAGGCGAGTCTGGTTCAGGCTCCGGATCATTGCGAGAGACCGCTGAGACTGTCGAAGTCGCCATTTTCCAGGAAAAACATGCGGTAGAAGTTCGGGTCGTAATTGCGCAGCTGTTCGCCAGGCAATGACGGTAGTGTTGCATTGGCAGCCAGTGGCTGGACCAGATGGGGGGTGACGATCATCAGCAGTTCGCGCTCTTCACGGTTGATGGTGTTGTCGCGGAAAAATGCGCCCAGAACCGGGATATCGCCCAGCCCCGGAAACTTGTTCACCTGGGAATTGTTGCGGGAGCTGATCAGGCCGCTGATGACGAAGCTCTCGCCGTCGGCCAGGGAGATGCTGGTATCGGTACGGCGCACGGTCAGGGCCGGGACTATCGTGCCGGCGATGCTCACGGCGTTGGTGAAGTCCAGTTCACTGACTTCCGGCGCCACCTTCAGCGCGATACGATTTTTCCCGACGATGGTCGGCGTCAGAGTCAGGCGGATACCGAACTCCTTGTACTCGATGGACACGTTATCGCTGCCTGAACTGGGCACCGGAATCGGTATTTCACCGCCGGCCAGGAAGCTCGCACTCTGCCCGCTGAGCGCTACCAGGCTTGGCCGCGCCAGGGTGTAGGCGAAACCACTGCCTTCCAGCGCATTGAGCGCCACCAGGGTACTGCCGGTAGCAAAAGAGAGGTTGAAGTTGTTGTTGTTCACCGGCAGCACCGGCGTGACTATGCCGCCGATGGTGGGCAAGGTTCTCGGCGAGCCGAACAGGAAGTTGCCACGGATGCCGAAAATCGAGGCGGAAGCTTCCTTGAGCTTGGTCCGGCTGACTTCGACGAAACGGATATCGGTCTGCACCTGGCTCGGCAGCAGCGGGTCGTCGGAGGGCACCGACGGCACACTGGTCAGTGCCGATGTGGCTTTACCCTTGACGAACACCATGCTTTGGCGCGGCGTTTTCGAACAGGCAGTCCAGACCATCAGGCTGGTGGTCCCCGGTGCAATGCCCGTGAGTATGAACGCGTTGTTGCCGCTGGGTTGCACGTCGGCAATTTTCGGGTCACCCACCGCCAGTTGCGTTACCGGAACGGGGCTGCGCAGTTCATTCTGCAGCCCCTGACCGACCTCGAACGTTGTCGACCAACTGTCCAGTTGCGAACAATTGGCAGGTGCGGCCTGAGCCGCATTCACGCTGAGGCCCGTCCAGAACAGGCCATGGATAATTTTCTTGAAAGCGGGCGCGGGACGAAGGCTCATTTAATGCATCCTCACTGGATAGGCCATCTATAGGCAGACAAAGTTGTCTCTGATCACTTCACGGGGATCGGACTATCCCCCCCAATGCGCCACACCACTTATCCATGGCTTTGGCGTTATTCCTTGCGTGCAACACACGAGCGGGCGCAGTTCGCTGACCGGGCTGAACAGCGAGCGACCTTTGCTAAAACGGTTTTTAGTGAGGCGGTTACCTGAACTGCGCGCCAGAGTGACGCTGGCAGTTACGGACGCTACTGTCCGCCGACCTGCCCCCCCCGAAAAGTAAACGGCCATGTAGGTACAGAGCCGGAATACGCCTGCCATGATCATAGTGAGCTAACTCCTTTTGCCAATCTGATCATTGAAGCTAACTTGGAAACTGGAGCCGTTATGACTTCTTATTGTTTGACGGTAGTTCAATCAAACCAAAGTGCCATGATTTTTAAAAAAAACCATGGGGGCAAAAGCTGTAGAAAGGCAGGCGGGTGAGCGGTGCAGGCAAGGTCGTAGCGCAGTGCGATTGGCTGATACCGAGGGGGAAATGAAGGCAAAAAAAAGGCCCATCAGTCAGGCTGAACGGGCCTTTTTCATGTCTCAACCTGCCTTCAACTGCAAATGCCCATGATCGGAAACGGTCGTTGCGCCTGCACCAGATCCGGCATATCCCGCCACTTGATCCACGCCGAATCTTGCCAGTGCAGCAGCGGCACCGAGAGGCCGCCCCATCAAACGTCCCAGGTCATGGACGCAGAGCCAGGCTTGGTTGGCGTGGAGGAAGCGGTTGTGGCGGGGAAAAACAGTGGGGATGAAATGAGGGTGGGTTTCAGACGGATTTAGCGTGTGCATTTCTTCGACTCCATGTTGAGAAAGGAGCCGCCACTAATCCTTCGACAGATTTGGGTTGCGGACCATGTGGCGTTCGAAGTCGGAACATTCTCGATCAACACGGAAAAGTCGAGAGGCCCGCGCCACACGGTCCACCATAAAGCGAAACGAAAAGGCAAAACTGTGCCCCAGTTCCTATGGTGGTGCGGATGCGCCATGTTGATGATTGACCGGCTTCGACCCCGGGCCGCTGATTTGGCAGCGACGGGACAAAGCCTATCGGTCAGGCGCTCGCGGCGCCAAGCCTACTCTGGCGACGCTTGTCGTAGGAATCAGAGTCTTTTCAGGAAGGCTCGATCTGTAGGAATTTCCTGTTTTTTCACCGAGCGCAGAAAACTGGAAACAGAGGAGCAGCTTTTCCTCTATTTTTCGAATCCATTGAGTCTGCGCACAAGGAACAGATCTATGACTGACGGTAGCCACGTGAAACCAGAGACTTATGCCCTCGATCGATTCGAGGCGGTTCGTGGGAAAGCTGATATCAAAGGGCGTACGGATAAATTGATGGCTGAGCTGCGGGGGGACGGCAGATGCCGTTTGACGAGTGAAGCTTGCCCCGGGAACCGACAGGATCCCGGGGTAATTGTCCTTAGTGACGAACCTTCCAGGCATCCCCCGCAGGCGCCGTACCATGGTCATACGGCTTGGCAATCCACATATAAACCAACCCCAAGCCAATCACGATCGCCGTGCTCAGCACCATCGCATAGTTGATGTACCACGCCGCATCCGGTGTGCGCGGCCAGGCCATGTTGATGATGGCGCCGACGCCGTAGACCAGCGCGCCGATGTTCACCGCCCAGCCCCAGGCGCCGAGGGTGAATTTGCCGCTCGGTTTCCAGCCTTTCAGGCGAGCGTACAGTGCTGCGAGGACGATCATCTGGAACGCGAGGTAGATGCCGATTGCTGCGAAGCTGACGATGGTGGCCACGGCGTCTTGCAGGAAGAAGCCCAGAATGATGATCAGCGCTGGCAGGACGCCGGAGACGAACAGTGCAGCAACCGGAACCTGAGTTGTAGGCGAAATCTTTTTCAGCAGTGAGCTGCCGATGACCATTTCGTCCCGGGCGTAGGAATACAGCAGACGACTCGCCGCCGCTTGCAGGCTGATGACGCAGGAGATGAAGGAAATCATCACCACGCCCATGACCATTTTCGAACCGACCGGGCCGAAGGCGTTGTTGAGGATGGTGCCGACCGGGTCTTTGTCGGTGCCGTTGATCACGGCTTGCATGTCTGGCACGGCGAGGATCAGCGCCAGGCAAGCAAACATCGCCGCAACGCCGCCGATGTAGATGGTCATGCGCATGGCCACCGGGATTTTCTTGCTCGGGTTCGGGGTTTCTTCAGCCACGTCGCCGCAGGCCTCGAAGCCGTAGTACAGGAACATCCCCGCCAGCGAAGCGGTGAGGAAGGCCGGCAGGTAAGAGCCGTCAACGCTGATGTCGAAGGTGTTGAACAACACGCTGATCGATTGATGACGTTCGAAAATCAGCAGGTACATGCCGACGATCACCGCGCCGACCAGTTCGCAGAGGAAGCCGAACATGGCGATTCGCGCCAGCACTTTGGTGCCGCTGAGGTTGACCAGCGTGGCGAACAGGGTCAGCACCAGGGCGATGACGATGTTGGTGTTGTTGCTCGGTTCGAAGCCCATCATCGCGGCAAGGTAAGGCCCGGCACCGACCGCAACGGCGGCGATGGTCACGCACAGGGCGATGGAGTAGATCCAGCCGACCATCCACGCCCAGCGTTTGCCCACCAAACGGCGAGCCCATGGGTAAACACCACCAGAAATCGGGAACTGCGAGACCACTTCACCGAAGATCAGGCACACCAGCAATTGGCCGCAACCGACCAGCAAATACGCCCAGAACATCGGTGGTCCACCGGCGGCCAGGCACAGGCCGAAGAGGGTATAAACCCCTACGACCGGTGAGAGGTAAGTGAAGCCCAGGGCGAAGTTTTCCCACAGGCTCATGCTGCGGTTGAAGTTGGAGGTGTAACCCAGCTTTCGGAGTTGCTCGGCATCGCTGTCGGCAACGGCTGCGGAGAATTCAGGTAGTGCACTCATGGTGTGTTAGCTCCGGAAAATCGGCAGATTTCGGATGTCCGAAACCGTGACAGGGCCGTGATGGCGCTGCCCGGATCGGTGGTTATTGTTTTGGTGTAGAACCTGGTGGTGCGTGGTGCCGGTTTCTACCTTGAAACCGAGGTGACACCTTCGCGGGCAAGCCTCGCTCCTACAGGATTGATGGTGTTCGCAAAAAATGCGTACGACGCAAAACCTGTAGGAGCGAAGCTTGCTCGCGAAGCTTTTAGTGCTTGAACATCACATGCCGCACAACGGTGTAATCCTCCAACCCATACATCGACATGTCCTTCCCGTACCCGGACAGTTTCTGACCGCCATGGGGCATTTCGCTGACCAGCATGAAGTGCGTGTTCACCCAGGTGCAGCCGTACTGCAAGCGCGCCGACAGGCGATGCGCGCGGCCGACGTCCGAGGTCCACACCGACGACGCCAGGCCGTAGTCCGAATCGTTGGCCCAACCGAGCACCTGCGCTTCATCGCTGAATTTGGTCACCGACACCACTGGCCCGAACACCTCGCGGCGGACGATTTCGTCGTCCTGCTGTGCATCGGCCAGCACCGTTGGTTCGAAGAAGAAACCGTTGCCTTCAACTGCCTTGCCGCCGGTGATCAGACGGATGTGCGGTTGCGCCACGGCGCGGTCGACGAACCCGGCTACCCGGTCGCGATGCTGCGCGGTGATCAGCGGGCCAAGTTCGGTCGACGGATCATCCTGCACGCCGTACTTGATGCTGCTGACTGCCGCGCCGAGCTTCTCGACGAATTTTTCGTAGATGCCGGCCTGTGCGTAGATGCGGCACGCGGCGGTGCAGTCCTGGCCGGCGTTGTAGAAACCGAAGGTGCGAATACCTTCCACGGCGGCATCAATGTCGGCGTCGTCGAAGATGATCACCGGGGCCTTGCCGCCCAGTTCCATGTGCATGCGTTTGACGCTGGCGGCGGTGCTGGAAATGATGTTCGAGCCGGTGGCGATGGAGCCGGTCAGCGACACCATGCGCACTTTCGGGTGGGTGACCAATGGGCTGCCGACAGTAGGACCACGGCCGAACACCAGGTTGAGTACGCCGGCCGGGAAGATTTCCGACGCCAGTTGTGCCAGGCGCAACGCGGTCAGCGGGGTTTGTTCCGACGGCTTGAGCACCACGGTATTACCGGCGGCGAGGGCCGGGGCGATTTTCCAGGCGACCATCATCAACGGGTAGTTCCACGGCGCGATGGAGGCGATCACGCCCACCGGGTCGCGGCGGATCATCGAGGTGTGCCCGGCCAGGTATTCACCGCCTGCCGAACCGCTCATGCAGCGGCTGGCGCCGGCGAAGAAACGGAACACGTCGGCAATCGCCGGGATCTCGTCGTTCAGCGCAGCGCTGTAGGGTTTGCCGCAGTTGTCGGATTCGAGTTTGGCCAGCTCTTCGCCGTGGGCTTCGATGGCGTCGGCGAGTTTGAGCAGTAACAGCGAGCGTTCTTTCGGCGGGGTATGCGACCAGCTTTCAAACGCGGCATCGGCAGCGCGTACGGCAGCGTCGACCTGGGCTTCGCTGGCTTCGTTGATTTCCACCAGCACACGACCGAGGGCCGGGTTGAAC
>NZ_JAGYFX010000077.1:0-28670 GCF_019946615.1 Pseudomonas sp. BF-R-01 | reverse complement strand
GTGCGGGGTTTGTCGTGCCAACGCTGCTGAATGCGGTAGCGGGAATTGTGGCGGGTGCGGTGGTGTTGGCGGGTGTGATGGTTGTCAGCAAGATCTGGCGGGCAGTCAAACGCTGAACCTGTAGGAGCCGGCTTGCCGGCGATGGGATTTCAAACCCGATACAGTCCTTTCGGACGCCATCGCTGGCAAGCCAGCTCCTACAGTTGAATTGCGACAGGCATGAAAAAGGCCACTCGATTCACATCGAATGGCCTTTTTTTGTTGCCGATGAATTACTCGGCGATCTGCAACTTGCGCGACTCGGTGTACACGTAGCGCACCTTTTCGTATTCGAACGGCGAGTTCAGTTGGCCGTAGCGGAAGCTGGTCTGGTGGCGCTTGTCGATGCTGCGCAGGGCCCACACTTCAGGGTGGTTGGAACTGACTTCGGAGACGTTCAGGAAGTTGATCGCTGATTCGGCGGTGAAGTCCACGGCCAGGCCGCCGGTGTCGCGGATGTTGGACGGGCCTAGGATCGGCAGCACGAAGTAGGCGCCGCCCGGTACGCCGTAGAAACCGAGCGTCTGGCCGAAGTCTTCGCTCTGGCGCGGCAGGCCCATGGCCGTGGCCGGGTCCCACAGGCCGGCGATGCCGATGGTGGTGTTGAGCAGCAGGCGCGCAGTGGTTTCCATCGAACGCTGGCCCTTGAACTGCAACAAGCTGTTGAGCAGGTTCGGTACGTCGCCGAGGTTGTTGAAGAAGTTGCTGACCCCGGTGCGCAGGAAGCTTGGCGTGATGTAGCGATACCCGTCGACGACCGGCAGGAACACCCATTGGTCGAAGCGGTAGTTGAAGTGATACACCCGGCGGTTCCACTCTTCCAGCGGGTCGTAGACGGCCAGCGCGCTGAGTGTCGAGCGCTCGAATTCGCGCTGGTCCAGGCCCGGGTTGAACTTGAGTTTGCTCAGTGGCTCCTTGAAGCCGTCACTGTCGACGACCACCGGGGCGTTGGCTTTGCTGTTGTCGG
Organism: Pseudomonas sp. BF-R-01; assembly: GCF_019946615.1. Taxonomy (NCBI): domain Bacteria; kingdom Pseudomonadati; phylum Pseudomonadota; class Gammaproteobacteria; order Pseudomonadales; family Pseudomonadaceae; genus Pseudomonas; species Pseudomonas sp. BF-R-01. The sequence goes on along the minus strand of NZ_JAGYFX010000077.1, from coordinate 27,664 downwards.
CATTGGCGACGCCTGCACAGAGTAACGCTGCGATAAGCAGGAGGTATTTAGCCACGGAAGAACTCCAGCATGGCGTCGCTGTTGACGCGATAGTTAAGGTTGCCGCAGTGGCCGCCCAGTGGATAAACAGTCAAGCGATCACCGAAAGTCTTGCGCAGGAAACCGAGGTCACCCGGGCCGAGTATCACGTCATCTGCGTTGTGCATGACCGCGATTTTCGGGCTGTCGTGCAGGTAATCCTTCAGGGCATACAGGCTGACCTGGTCGATCAGTTGCAGCAGGCTGCCGCCGTCAGTGCGCGCGCGCCACATCGGGATCACTTGTTCGGTGATGTAGCAGTCGAAGTCGCACTGCAGCGCACGTTTGAGGTACGGCGTGAGGCTGGTACCTTCGGTGATGGGCGTTTTCGGCGGAGTGATCAGGCCGCGACGGTTGATCAGGTCCGAGGTGAAAGCGATGTCGGCCGCCGAGAAGCGGAACGACGTGCCGATCAGCATGGCCATCTGTTCGTTGGTCAGGTGCTGCTTGGACTGCTGGAAGTCGTAGAGCAGGGCGTCGTTGAGGTCGATGTAGCCTTTCTGCTGGAAGTAACGGGTCAGTTTGTTCAGTACCAGTTCATAGAACGTGGTGGTGTTGGTGATGCCCTTGACCTCTGTCTGGACCAGCTTGTCGAGGTTGGTGATCGAGGTGTAGAGGTTCACCGGCGGGTTCAGCAGCAAGACTTTCTTGAAGTTGAAGCTGCGGCGGGTTTCATCCAGATGCGCGACAAATGCCGCATCCAGCGCCCCCAGGCTGTAGCCGGTCAGGTAGTAATCGGTGACGGCCACTTTCGGGTTTTGTGCCCGCACGGCCTGCATCACCCGGTACATGTCTTCGGCGTCATCCTTGGTGATGCCGGGTGTGGCAAAGCGTGAAGCGGCGCTCATGAAGTCGAAGCTGGTGGGCGACGACAGTTGCACCACGTGGTAACCCGCCTTGTAGTAGAGCTTTTTCAGGTATTCGTTAAGGCTGCTGTCATAGCGCGCACCGGTGCCGGCGATCAGGAAGATCAACGGGGCGGCTTTATCCTGGGTTGCGATGCGGTAGGTCAGCTTCTTCACCGGCCAGAAGTTGTCCGGCAGTTCGAACTCACGCTCCGGGCGCAGCGTGACGCTGCGGGTTTCCTGGTCGATGTCATCGTCAAGCGGCAACTCCGGACGCAGGTCCGGTGGCGTCGTGGCGATGGTCGCCTCGAACGGGTTGGTCAAGGGATAGCCATAACTGGCGGCGTCGATATCGACCGCCAGTGCGGACGCACTCAAGATAAGGCCGCTAAACAGGGCGGCGAAGCGCAAGGAACGGAGCATGACTGGATCCCTTATAGAAAGGTGCCGAATGAAGTTCGCAGGCTATGACCACGGGGGTTGCGCCAAAGTGCCATGTATCGACACCAATCAGGCCAAATTTCAGAGTAATAGTAGCTGGACGATACACTTTGCAGTGATTGAGTGCCCAGTTAACTGTTGTTAAGGCTTGCGTCAGGCTGCCGGGGGATTAAGCTGGCCGCCGTTTTTCGTTGATTGGAGTGCTTCATGTCCCGCCGTTTACCGGTAATTCTGCTGCTTGTTTTGCTGCCTTTATGGCTGGCCGCCAGTTATGGCGCGCGGTATGGCTTCATGGAGGATGCGCAATGGGTCGGCCTCTGCGCGGACGAGGCGAGCCGCTGGGAATGCCTGGTCCGTTCGAACCTGGGCCTGATGATTCATTTCCAGGTGTTGGGTTGGGCGGCAGTGGCCGCCGCCGTGATCGGCTTCGTGTTGCCGGGGCGGGCAGGGTGGTGGTTGGCGGTGTTGGCGTTGGTGTTCGGGTTTCCGGCGTTGGCGTTGTACAACACGACGATGGCTGTGTTTGCGGTGGTGATTGCAGGGCTGCGTCTGGTCCGGGCGTCTCGCGGCGCCTGACAGATCGCCATCGCGAGCAGGCTCGCTCCCACAGTAGATCTTCAGTGAACACATATTATGTGAACGATGGAGATCAAATGTGGGAGCGAGCCTGCTCGCGATGGGGCCATCAGCCCTTGCGAACCCGCAAACAGCGCCACAACGCCGCCACCATCAACACACTCACCAGCGCCCAGCCCCAGGCCTGCTGATTCTGCAAACCTTCGCGATACAGCTGCGGCGCAATGCCGGCACCGATGATGAAGGTCAGAAGCGCGATTTCACGACGTGGCACACTCACCGGCCGGCACAGATAAACCAGCGCGGGCAGGATGAAAGCTACGCTCGGAAAGCTGCGATAACGCGGATCGAACACCAGTTCGAGCATCATCACCGCCGCTGCAAAACCTGCTGCTGCCAGCAACCATCCGGCCCGGCGCTCCAGCACATTGAAGGCCCGTTGACGCCAGCCGCTACGGTCACTCAGTGTCAGCGCTGCATGCACCAGTACCAACAGGTTCAAAGCCGTCAGCAACGCAACCCACAACCATTCACTGGTAAACCGGGTGGTGACGCGTGCCAGATCGCCCCAGGCGCCAATCGAACAGGCCGCCAAAGCGCCGAGCAGCGGTAGCACCAACGCAGAGCGGGTACTGCGTACACGACCGCCAAGGATCAGCGTGCCAAGGAAAATCATCCCGCCCACCGCCAGCCATTGCGACCAGTACGGCACGTTCGACACCGGACCGGCCAGCACGCCCTTGTCCTGACGGTCGGCGTCAAACAGGCCCCAGTAACCACCAACGGCCCCTTCGCTGGCGCGTTTCCAGGGTTGGTCGAAGGCTTCGATCAGGTTGTAGTGCCAGCCTTCCTGTTCGGCCATGATCACAAAGCTGCGAATGAACTTGGCCTCATTGACCCGGCTCGGCAGCGCGGTTTCGCGTTGACGACCCTCGCTCGGCCAGCCGGTTTCGCCAATCATCACGTCTTTGGGGGCGAATTTGTTGCCGAACACCTGGCGCACTTCGCGAACATGTTGCAGCGCGGCGTCGATGTTCGACGGATCGTCTTCCCAATACGGCAGCAGGTGAATGGTCAGGAAGTCCACCGCCGGGGCGATTTCCGGGTGTTTGAGCCAGAACTCCCAGACGTCGGCATAAGTGACAGGCTGCTTGACCTGGCTTTTGACCTTGTTGATCAGCCTGGCCAATTGCGCACCGGTGACTTCCTTGCGCAACAGGGCTTCGTTGCCGACGATCACCGACGTGACCACGTCCGGGTTGGCGTTGGCCGAGGCGATCAGCAGGTCGACTTCTTTCTCTGTGTCCACCGGGTTGCTGTTCACCCACGCACCGATCATCAACTTCAGACCATGCTTGCGCGCCAGGTCGGGCAAGGCCTCGAGGCCGGTCATGGAATAGGTGCGAATGCATTCGAAGCGGGTGGCCAGCAACGCGAGGTCGGCGTCCATGCGCTCGGGGCGCAACTTGAACGGCTGATCGAACGGCGATTGGTCCTTGTCGAACGGGGTGTAGGAGGCGCATTGCAGTTTGTGCGTCGCGCTGGCCACGTCCGGCAGAATCACCGGTTTGCCGAGGCCGTACCAAAAACCGCCGAGAGCGAAGAGCCCCAGCAGGCAGGCGAAAAGGTAAGCGAAAAAAGGAAAGCGTGATGTCGCGGGCATGGTCAGGCCGTCTGGGAGCAAAGCCGCGCATGTTACCCGCATTTGTCCCGCGCTTGGTGGCCCGCATAATTTTGACATGCAAAGTTCGGGCGGATCGCCCGAGGCCTTTCAGGTGCTCGTGATTAATGGCGTTCTGATGTCGTTTCTCGATGCCTTGAGGTCGCTGACAGCACAGGTTCAGGTTGGCGTCAGGTTGATTATCGAGGCGTCAGTGTTCTCATTAATAAAACGCGCTGATGATCGTACGAGTTTGCGGTGAGGCGTGATGGGCGCGCAGTGCACCATAACAATACGTTGACGCGACTCGGCATCCGTCGAGCGCAGCACTTTCGGGGAAGTAACGATGAAGATGCGACGACTTTTAGGCGCGGGTGCCGCACTGGTACTTGCGATTGGCTCCACGATGGCCAATGCCGAGAGCAAAACCCTGAGCATCGGTTACGTTGACGGCTGGTCCGACAGCGTCGCGACCACCCACGTGGCGGCCGAAGTGATCAAGCAGAAACTGGGTTATGACGTGAAGCTGCAAGCCGTCGCCACCGGGATCATGTGGCAGGGTGTGGCCACAGGCAAACTCGACGCCATGCTGTCCGCCTGGCTGCCGGTGACTCACGGCGAATACTGGACCAAGAACAAGGATCAGGTCGTCGACTACGGCCCGAACTTCAAGGATGCAAAAATCGGCTTGATCGTGCCGGAGTACGTGAAAGCTAAAACCCTCGATGACCTGAAAACCGACGACAGCTTCAAAAAACGTATTGTCGGCATCGACGCCGGTTCAGGTGTGATGCTCAAGACCGAGCAGGCAATCAAGGACTACGACCTGACCGGTTACCAACTCAAGGCCAGTTCCGGCGCCGGCATGATTGCCGAGCTGACCCGTGCCGAGAAGAAAAACGAATCCATTGCCGTCACCGGTTGGGTGCCGCACTGGATGTTCGCCAAGTGGAAACTGCGCTTCCTGGAAGACCCGAAAGGCGTTTATGGCGCGGCTGAAACCGTGAACAGCATCGGCAGCAAAGAGCTGGCAACCAAAGCGCCGGAAGTGGCCAAGTTCCTGAAGAACTTCCAGTGGGCGTCGAAAGACGAAATCGGCGAAGTCATGCTGGCGATTCAGGACGGTGCCAAGCCTGAAGCCGCTGCGAAGGATTGGGTTGCCAAGCACCCTGAGCGCGTTGCGGACTGGACCAAATGATTTGAGCTGACGTTTCTGGTCAGCACTTCTCAAGGCCCCTTGGCATAACAGCCAAGGGGCTTTTTGTTTTTGTGTAGGAGCCAGGCTTGCCGGCGATGGCGTCCTCACAATCGCCATCGCCAGCAAGCCGGCTCCTACAGAAGTTGCGCCGTGCTGGAAAATGGCGATTCTGTCATGTCGCTCTAATACTAAGGTCGTCTGGAACCTGCCCCGCAGCCGCATAGAGTGGATACCGTTCCAACAATAATCTGTGCTGCGAGGATAAAAACAATGAACGACAGCATTTACCTCTCGATTCAAAACAGCCCGCGCTTCAAGGAGCTGGTTAGTAAGCGAGAAAGGTTCGCCTGGATTCTTTCGGCGATCATGCTTGGTCTCTACTCCGGATTCATCCTGTTGATCGCTTACGGGCCGCATATTCTGGGCGCGAAAATCAGCCCTGAGTCATCGATTACCTGGGGCATACCGATCGGTGTCGGGCTGATTGTCTCGGCCTTCATCCTGACCGGGATCTACGTTCGACGCGCCAATGGCGAATTCGACGACCTGAACAATGCGATTCTCAAGGAGGCTCAGCAATGATCCGGCGTCTAATGGCTCTATTGAGCATCGCAGCTTTCGCACCTGGCGCCTGGGCGGCTGACGCCCTGACCGGTGCCGTGCAGAAACAACCCCTGAACATGGCCGCGATCCTGATGTTCGTGGCGTTCGTCGGCGCAACGTTGTACATCACTTACTGGGCCTCCAAGAAAAACAACTCGGCGGCCGACTACTATGCGGCGGGCGGCAAGATCACCGGTTTCCAGAACGGTCTGGCGATTGCCGGCGACTACATGTCCGCGGCGTCCTTCCTGGGTATTTCCGCGCTGGTGTTCACCTCCGGCTACGACGGCCTGATCTACTCGATCGGCTTCCTGGTGGGCTGGCCGATCATTCTGTTCCTGATCGCCGAGCGTCTGCGTAACCTGGGTAAATACACCTTTGCCGACGTGGCGTCCTACCGCCTCGGGCAAACCCAGATCCGTTCGCTGTCCGCTTGCGGTTCGCTGGTGGTAGTGGCGTTCTACCTGATCGCGCAAATGGTTGGTGCCGGCAAGCTGATCCAGCTGCTGTTCGGTCTCGACTATCACGTTGCGGTGATCCTGGTTGGTATCCTGATGTGCATGTACGTGCTGTTCGGCGGCATGCTGGCGACCACTTGGGTGCAAATCATCAAGGCTGTGCTGTTGCTGTCCGGTGCCTCGTTCATGGCGCTGATGGTGATGAAGCACGTCAACTTCGACTTCAGCGCACTGTTCTCCGAGGCGATCAAGGTTCACCCTAAAGGTGAGGCGATCATGAGCCCGGGCGGTCTGGTGAAAGACCCAATCTCCGCGTTCTCCCTGGGTCTGGCTCTGATGTTCGGTACCGCTGGCCTGCCACACATCCTGATGCGCTTCTTCACCGTGAGTGACGCAAAAGAAGCCCGCAAGAGCGTGCTGTATGCAACCGGCTTCATTGGTTACTTCTACATCCTGACCTTCATCATCGGCTTCGGCGCGATCCTGCTGGTCAGCACCAACCCGGCCTTCAAAGATGCGGCTGGCGCGCTGTTGGGCGGTAACAACATGGCGGCGGTGCACCTGGCCAACGCGGTCGGTGGCAGTATCTTCCTGGGCTTTATCTCGGCGGTAGCGTTCGCGACCATTCTGGCAGTGGTTGCCGGTCTGACCCTGGCCGGTGCTTCGGCGGTGTCTCACGACCTGTATGCCAGCGTGATCAAGAAAGGCAAGGCCAACGAGAAAGACGAGATTCGTGTCTCGAAAATCACCACCATCGCCCTGGCGGTGCTGGCGATCGGTCTGGGTATTCTGTTCGAGAAGCAGAACATTGCGTTCATGGTGGGCCTGGCGTTCTCCATCGCGGCGAGCTGTAACTTCCCGGTGCTGCTGCTTTCGATGTACTGGAAGAAGCTGACCACGCGCGGTGCGATGATCGGCGGCTGGCTGGGTCTGGTCAGTGCTGTTGGTTTGATGGTGCTGGGGCCAACCATCTGGGTGCAGATCCTGGGTCACGAGAAGGCGGTCTTCCCGTATGAATACCCGGCGCTGTTCTCCATGGCCATTGCGTTTGTGGGGATCTGGTTCTTCTCGATCACTGACAAGTCGACTGCTGCGGATAATGAGCGGGCGCTGTTCTTCCCGCAGTTTGTTCGTTCGCAGACTGGGTTGGGGGCGAGTGGGGCGGTTTCGCACTAAGGCTTTGAGTTTGTCTGTGTAATTTGTGTTGAACAGAAATGCCCCGGTCGAGAGATCGGGGCATTTCTTTTGCTGCATTGCTTTTTGTAGGAGCGAGGCTTGCCCGCGAAGACGGCCTGACAGCCGACCATTTTCTTACAGATGTACATATCCATTTCTGCGGTAACGGCGGCTGGCGGTTTCGCCCTTACGGCGACTCACTTTTTTTCAAACGCCAAAAAAAGTAAGCAAAAAAGGCTCGCCCCGAGCGTCCGGCCCCTCGCTAAGGCTCGGCGTTCCATCGCTCCGGCATTCATCCGGAGGCATCGCCCTCCGGTTGGCTTCGCTGGCACCTACATGCGATGAGTTCGACTGCGTCGAACGGCGCTGCGCGCCAATCCCCGGATGAACACCTCCACTCAGCCTTCCGAAGGGGCGGGTGGATCAAGGTCAAAAGCCAAAGCAACAGCAAAATCAACGACCGGAGTGAGTTCCCTCTGTAGGAGCGAGCTTGCTCGCGAAAAACGCCCGGACAGCGCGCTCATCCAGACAATCCGCGCCATCGTTGACGTCCATCGCTGGCAAGCCAGCTCCTACAATTTTGACCGTGTTAACCCCATCCCTTGTAGGAGCCGGCTTGCTGGCGATGGCGCCCTTCCAGTCAATAAATGCGTCGACTGATCCACCGCTATCGCCAGCAAGCCGGCTCCTACAGAGAATTGGTGTACAGGTCCGGAATGAGTGAACGCAGCCAAGAAGGACAGCGCGGGCATCCAAAGAGCCAGGCCGGCTTTCGGGCCGCCTCGGCGGCTGTGGCGGCGGGCCCACGGAGCAGGACCGGAGCGAGGGCATGCCGAGCCACGGCGAGGCACCGAACGAAAGGGGCAAGAGCGCTTGGTTACTTGCCGCTTTTGCAAGTGACTCGCCGTAAGGGCGAAACCATTAGTGGCCGTAACCGCAGAAACGGATACGCACACAACCCAAAGCGCACAAACAAAAACGGCCTCTATATAAATAGAGGCCGTTCCCGGTACAACTCAACACGCTATCGCAAGAAAGATCTTACTTGCGGTCTTCCAGCTTGGTGATATCACGCGACTCGTAGCCGGTGTACAGCTGGCGTGGACGGCCAATCTTGTACGGGCTGGAGAGCATTTCTTTCCAGTGGGAGATCCAGCCGACAGTCCGCGCCAGAGCGAAGATCACGGTGAACATGCTGGTTGGAATGCCGATCGCCTTGAGGATGATCCCCGAGTAGAAGTCGACGTTCGGGTACAGCGAGCGCTCGATGAAGTACGGGTCGGTCAGGGCGATCTCTTCCAGGCGCATGGCCAGTTCGAGTTGCGGATCGTTCTGGATGCCCAGTTCCTTCAGCACTTCGTCGCAAGTCTTCTTCATCACGGTGGCGCGTGGGTCGCGGTTTTTGTAAACCCGGTGACCGAAGCCCATCAACTTGAACGGATCGTTCTTGTCCTTGGCCTTGGCGATGAACTTGTCGATGTTCGACACATCGCCAATCTCGTCAAGCATGGTCAGGACAGCCTCGTTCGCGCCGCCGTGGGCAGGGCCCCACAGTGCAGCGATGCCGGCGGCGATACAGGCGAACGGGTTGGCACCCGAAGAGCCGGCCAGGCGTACGGTGGAGGTCGATGCGTTCTGCTCGTGGTCGGCATGGAGGATGAAAATCCGGTCCATGGCCTTGGCGAGTACCGGGCTGATCGGTTTGATCTCGCACGGGGTGTTGAACATCATGTGCAGGAAGTTTTCCGCGTACGTCAGGTCGTTGCGCGGGTACATCATGGGTTGGCCCATGGAGTACTTGTAAACCATCGCTGCCAGGGTCGGCATCTTGGCAACCAGGCGGATCGCGGAGATTTCGCGATGCTGCGGGTTATTGATGTCCAGGGAGTCGTGGTAGAAGGCCGAGAGGGCGCCGACTACGCCGCACATGACGGCCATCGGGTGAGCGTCACGACGGAAGCCGTTGAAGAAGGTCTTCAACTGCTCGTGAACCATGGTGTGGTTCTTCACGGTGCTGACGAACTGGGCCTTCTGTTCTGCGGTCGGCAGTTCGCCGTTGAGCAGCAGATAGCAGGTTTCCAGGTAGTCCGACTTTTCAGCCAGCTGTTCGATCGGGTAGCCGCGGTGCAGCAGAATGCCGTTGTCGCCGTCGATATAGGTGATCTTCGACTCGCAGGAAGCGGTCGACATGAAACCAGGGTCAAAGGTGAAACGGCCCGTGGCCGTCAGGCCCCGAACATCGATAACATCGGGACCAACGGTGCCGGTTAAAATGGGCAGCTCGACGGGGGCTGCGCCCTCGATGATCAACTGCGCTTTTTTGTCAGCCATGTGGCCTCCTATTTATGCTTGAAATCATCAGACAGACCCCCCACGCAGGGCCCGCACCACTATAGTGAGATAAATTCGAATGTCAATTTGCCTAAAGTCTTGCTCCAGAAGGCTTTAACCGGACTTTTTCCTCGAAATTGACTGCCATTTACGCCTTTTATCCAACTTGTGCAATGCGCTATTAGGGGAAGGTGAACGCGTTGTCATTAGTAGCCTAACTGTCTATACTCGGCCACCGACCGCCAAGGGCTTTTGGGCTTGCTTTCATTGGGGGTCGCATCCCTGGGTGGTGGTTACCTGACCAGTGCACTCCCCAACAACTTTGCCCTGATTGTTAGGGGCTCTTCAGTGTGAAAAAAAAGCCGTGAAAAGCCAACGACCTGTAAACCTAGACCTAAGGACCATCAAACTCCCAGTCACTGCTTACACGTCCATTCTTCACCGTATCTCCGGTGTCATCCTCTTTGTCAGCCTGGCCATCATGCTTTACGCATTGGACAAGTCGCTGAGCTCCGAGGAAGGCTTCGGTCAGGTGAAAGCGTGTCTGACCAGTCCGCTAGCCAAGCTAGTGATTTGGGGCATCCTGTCCGCTCTGCTGTATCACTTGGTAGCCGGTGTGCGCCATTTGATCATGGACATGGGCATCGGTGAGACGCTGGAAGGCGGCAAGCTGGGCTCGAAAATCGTTATCGCCGTTTCCGTGGTGGTAATCGTTCTGGCAGGAGTTTGGATATGGTAACTAACGTCACGAACCTGTCGCGTTCGGGCCTCTATGACTGGATGGCGCAACGTGTGTCTGCGGTCGTTCTCGCGGCTTACTTCATCTTCCTGATCGGATACGTCGTTGCCAACCCAGGCATCGGCTACGCCCAATGGCATGAACTGTTCGCCAATAACTGGATGCGTATCTTCAGTCTCCTGGCCCTCGTTGCCCTCGGCGCTCACGCCTGGGTCGGCATGTGGACCATCGCGACCGACTACCTGACGCCAATGGCGTTCGGCAAGTCCGCGACCACTGTACGTTTCCTCTTCCAGGCAGTATGCGGCGTTGCGATGTTCGCTTACTTCGTCTGGGGTGTGCAGATTCTTTGGGGTATCTGATTCATGTCTACTACAGTTAATACGCTTTCGTTCGACGCCATCATCATTGGCGGCGGCGGTGCTGGCATGCGCGCTGCTCTGCAGCTGGCACAGGGCGGTCACAAGACTGCCGTTGTCACCAAGGTTTTCCCGACTCGTTCGCACACCGTATCCGCCCAGGGTGGCATCACCTGCGCCATCGCGTCTGCTGATCCGAACGATGACTGGCGCTGGCACATGTACGATACCGTCAAGGGTTCCGACTACATCGGTGACCAGGACGCTATCGAATACATGTGTTCCGTAGGCCCGGAAGCGGTCTTCGAGCTCGAGCACATGGGCTTGCCGTTCTCCCGTACCGAACAGGGCCGCATCTACCAGCGTCCGTTCGGCGGTCAGTCGAAAGACTTCGGTAAAGGTGGCCAGGCTGCACGTACGTGCGCCGCTGCCGACCGTACCGGTCACGCACTGCTGCACACCCTGTACCAGGCCAACCTGAAGGCCGGCACCGTATTCCTCAACGAATACTACGGCGTCGACCTGGTTAAGAACGAAGACGGTGCCTTTGTCGGCATGATCGTCATCTGCATCGAAACCGGTGAAACCTCCTACGTTCGCGCTAACGCGACCGTATTGGCGACTGGCGGTGCAGGCCGTATCTACTCGTCCACCACCAATGCCCTGATCAACACCGGTGACGGCGTCGGCATGGCTCTGCGTGCTGGCGTGCCGGTACAAGACATTGAAATGTGGCAGTTCCACCCGACCGGCATCGCCGGCGCCGGTGTACTGGTTACAGAAGGTTGCCGCGGTGAAGGCGGTTACCTGATCAACAAGCACGGCGAGCGTTTCATGGAGCGTTATGCTCCGAACGCCAAAGACCTTGCTGGTCGTGACGTTGTTGCTCGCTCGATGGTTAAAGAAATCATCGCCGGCAACGGTTGCGGTCCCGATGGCGACCACGTAATGCTGAAACTCGATCACCTCGGTGAAGAAGTTCTGCACAGCCGTCTGCCAGGCATCATGGAACTGTCCAAGACCTTCGCCCACGTCGATCCAGCCGTGGCGCCGATTCCGGTCGTTCCAACCTGCCACTATATGATGGGCGGCGTTGCCACCAACATTCATGGCCAGGCAATCACTCAGGACGCTGACGGCGTTGACCAGATCATTCCTGGTCTGTTCGCAGTAGGCGAAGTGGCGTGCGTATCGGTTCACGGTGCCAACCGTCTGGGCGGCAACTCGCTGCTCGATCTGGTGGTATTCGGCCGTGCGGCCGGTCTGTTCCTGGAGCAGACCCTGAAAGAAGGCGTTGATTACGCCCGTCCACGCCAGTCCGACATCGACGCTGCCCTGGCACGTCTCGATGGCCTGAACTCGCGTACCGAAGGCGAAGACGTCGCTACCCTGCGTAAAGAACTGCAAAGCTGCATGCAGAACTACTTCGGTGTATTCCGTACCGGCGAATACATGCAGAAGGGTATCGCTCAGCTGGCTGATCTGCGTGGCCGTATCGCCAACGTCAAGATCAACGACAAGAGCCAGGCGTTCAACACTGCTCGAATCGAAGCCCTGGAACTGCAGAACCTGCTGGAAGTGGCCGAAGCCACCGCCATCGCTGCAGAGATCCGCAAAGAGTCCCGCGGCGCTCACGCCCGTGAAGACTACGAAGATCGCGACGACGAAAACTGGCTGTGCCACACCCTGTACTTCCCGGGTGACAAGCGCGTGACCAAGCGTGCTGTGAACTTCTCGCCGAAGACTGTTCCGACTTTTGAACCTAAGATTCGGACTTATTAAGGGTGGCCGCCATGTTGCAAGTCAGTGTTTATCGCTACAACCCTGATCAGGACGCCGCGCCGTTCATGCAGGAATTCCAGGTCGATACCGGTGGTAAAGACCTGATGGTCCTGGACGTGCTGGCCCTGATCAAAGAGCAGGACGAAGGTTTCTCCTATCGTCGCTCTTGCCGTGAAGGCGTTTGCGGTTCCGACGGCATGAACATCAACGGCAAAAACGCTCTGGCATGCGTCACGCCGCTGTCTTCTGTCGTAAAAGGTAACAAGCTGATCGTTCGTCCGCTGCCAGGTTTGCCGGTTATCCGTGACCTGGTCGTCGATATGAGCATCTTCTACAAGCAATACGAAAAGGTTAAGCCATACCTGCAGAACGACACGCCGGCTCCGGCCATCGAGCGTCTGCAGTCTCCTGAAGAGCGTGAAAAGCTCGACGGTCTGTACGAGTGCATCCTGTGCGCTTGCTGCTCGACCTCTTGCCCGTCCTTCTGGTGGAACCCGGACAAGTTCCTGGGTCCAGCTGCTCTGCTGCAAGCGTATCGCTTCCTGGCAGACAGCCGCGACACCAAGACATCCGAGCGTCTGGCTGCGCTGGATGACCCGTTCAGCGTATTCCGCTGCCGCGGGATCATGAACTGTGTAAACGTTTGTCCGAAAGGCCTGAACCCGACTAAGGCCATCGGTCACGTACGTCACATGTTGCTGCAAAGCGGCGTGTGATTCAGCAGTACCCGTAGGACCGCTGTACCCGTAGATGCTACGGCGCAGGCTTCAACCGGCGCCGTAGTTTTAACCTGAGCAGCAGCTCACAAAGCTGCCGCTCTTATTTTGAAGAAATGAGACAAGCAGGGGCATCCGGGCTGGTACCCGGACTATCAGCGTGATCCTAAGTGGCTTGTTTTGGTCGCTGCATTCGGACTTCTGCAAGTTTGCTCGGTGTCGACGCCGATGGTGTTCCCCTAACCGAGGGTGACCAAGCATGCAAGAAAGCGTGATGCAGCGCATGTGGAACAGCGCCTACCTTTCCGGAGGTAACGCTGCCTATGTGGAAGAGCTTTATGAGCTCTACCTGCACGACCCTAACGCTGTGCCAGAAGAGTGGCGCACCTACTTTCAGAAGTTGCCGACCGAAGGCAACTCTGCCACCGATGTTTCGCACTCCACAATTCGCGATCATTTCGTCTTGCTGGCAAAGAACCAGCGCCGCGCCCAACCGGTTTCCGCCGGCAGCGTGAGCAGTGAGCACGAGAAGAAGCAAGTTGAAGTGCTGCGATTGATCCAGGCCTACCGTATGCGTGGCCACCAGGCAGCTCAGCTTGACCCGCTGGGACTGTGGCAGCGTCCTGCACCTGCAGACCTGTCAATCAATCATTACGGCTTGACCAATGCCGATCTTGATACGACCTTCCGTGCCGGCGACCTGTTCATCGGCAAAGAGGAGGCGAGCCTACGCGAAATTCACGAAGCGTTGCAGCAGACATATTGCCGCACCATCGGCGCTGAATTCACGCATATCACCGATTCCGAGCAGCGCCAGTGGTTCCAGCAGCGTCTGGAAAGCGTGCGTGGTCGTCCGACGTACTCCGCCGACATCAAGAGCCACCTGCTCGAGCGCGTCACTGCCGGTGAAGGCCTGGAAAAATACCTGGGCACCAAATACCCTGGCACCAAGCGTTTCGGTCTGGAAGGCGGCGAAAGCCTGATTCCGATGCTCGACGAGTTGATCCAGCGTTCCGGTTCCTACGGCACCAAGGAAATCGTGATCGGCATGGCCCACCGTGGTCGTCTGAACGTGCTGGTCAACACCTTCGGCAAGAACCCGCGTGAGCTGTTCGACGAGTTCGAAGGCAAGAAGAAGGTCGAGCTGGGTTCCGGTGACGTTAAATACCACCAGGGCTTCTCGTCCAACGTGATGACCGCCGGCGGTGAAGTTCACCTGGCCATGGCGTTCAACCCGTCCCACCTGGAAATCGTATCTCCAGTGGTCGAAGGCTCGGTTCGCGCCCGTCAGGATCGTCGTAACGACCCTACCGGTGAGAAGGTTCTGCCGATCTCCATCCACGGTGACGCGGCATTCGCCGGTCAAGGCGTGGTGATGGAAACCTTCCAGATGTCGCAGACCCGCGGTTTCAAGACCGGCGGCACCGTGCACATCGTGATCAACAACCAGGTCGGTTTCACCATCAGCAACCCGCTGGACTCGCGTTCCACCGAGTACGCGACCGACGTTGCGAAGATGATCCAGGCGCCGATCCTCCATGTGAATGGTGATGATCCGGAAGCCGTGTTGTTCGTGACCCAGCTGGCCATCGACTACCGCATGCAATTCAAGCGTGACGTGGTGATCGACCTGGTCTGCTACCGTCGTCGCGGCCACAACGAAGCCGACGAGCCTAGCGGCACCCAGCCTCTGATGTACCAGCAGATCACCAAACAGCGCACCACCCGTGAACTGTATGCCGATCGCCTGACTCAGAGCGGTGTGCTGGACGTTGAGCGTGTTCAGTCGAAAGTCGACGAATACCGCAACGCGCTGGACAACGGTCTGCATGTTGTAAAAAGCCTGGTCAAAGAGCCGAACAAAGAGTTGTTCGTGGACTGGCGTCCGTACCTGGGCCACGCCTGGACTGCACGTCACGACACGCGTTTCGATCTGAAGACCTTGCAGGAACTGTCCGCCAAGCTGCTGGAAATTCCAGAAGGCTTCGTGGTTCAGCGCCAGGTTTCGAAAATCTACGAAGACCGTCAGAAGATGCAAGCCGGCGGCCTGCCGATCAACTGGGGTTACGCCGAAACCATGGCGTACGCGACCCTGGCGTTCGAAGGTCACCCGATTCGCATGACGGGTCAGGACATCGGTCGCGGTACGTTCTCGCACCGTCACGCTGTCTTGCACAACCAGAAAGACGCGGGTACCTACATCCCGTTGCAGAACCTGTACAACGGCCAGCCACGTTTCGACCTGTACGATTCGTTCCTGTCCGAAGAAGCGGTTCTGGCGTTCGAGTACGGTTATTCGACCACCACGCCTGAAGCGCTGGTGATCTGGGAAGCCCAGTTCGGCGACTTCGCCAACGGTGCCCAGGTGGTTATCGACCAGTTCATCACCAGTGGCGAGCACAAGTGGGGCCGTCTCTGCGGTCTGACCATGCTGCTGCCGCACGGTTATGAAGGTCAGGGTCCGGAGCACTCGTCGGCTCGTCTGGAGCGTTACCTGCAACTGTGCGCCGAGCACAACATTCAGGTAGCCGTACCGACTACGCCGGCTCAGATCTACCACTTGCTGCGTCGTCAGGTGATTCGCCCGCTGCGCAAGCCATTGATCGTTCTGACTCCGAAGTCGCTGCTGCGTCACAAGCTGGCCATCTCGACTCTGGAAGATCTGGCCGAAGGTTCGTTCCAGACCGTTATCCCGGAAATCGATGCACTGGACCCGAAAAAGGTCGAGCGCGTTGTTCTGTGTAGCGGCAAGGTCTACTACGACCTGCTGGAAAAACGCCGTGCCGAAGGTCGTGATGACATCGCCATCGTGCGTATCGAGCAACTGTACCCATTCCCTGAGGACGACTTGAAAGAAGTCCTGGCTCCTTACACCAACGTCAAAAATGCCGTGTGGTGCCAGGAAGAGCCGATGAACCAGGGTGCGTGGTACTGCAGCCAACACCACATGCGTCGTAGCATCAGCAATCTCAACAAGTCTCTCGTACTTGAGTACGCGGGCCGTGAGGCTTCTGCTGCACCTGCATGCGGTTACGCATCGATGCACGCTGAGCAGCAGGAAAAACTGCTGCAAGACGCCTTTACTGTTTAACGCCTTCGCGCACCTGAAACCGAATTTAAGGACTCACAGATAATGGCTATCGAAATCAAAGCCCCCACTTTCCCGGAATCGGTTGCCGATGGCACCGTTGCCACCTGGCACAAGCAACCGGGCGACGCTGTAAAGCGTGACGACCTGATCGTCGATATCGAAACCGACAAGGTTGTGCTGGAAGTGTTGGCCACTGCTGACGGCGTGCTGGGCGCTATCGTCAAGAACGAAGGCGACACCGTTCTGTCCGACGAAGTCCTGGGCTCCATCGAAGCGGGCGGCGCTGCTGCTGCTCCGGCTGCCGCTGCTGCTCCGGCCGCTGCGCAGGCTGCTGCTCCAGCTGCCGAAGGCGAAGACGATCCTGTTGCTGCACCGGCTGCTCGCAAGCTGGCTGAAGAAAACGGCATCAACATCGCTTCCGTTGCCGGCACCGGCAAAGGCGGTCGTGTGACCAAGGAAGACGTGGTTGCAGCCGTTGCTGCCAAGAAAGCCGCTCCGGCTGCCGCGCCTGCCAAGGCTGCTGCTCCTGCTGGCGCTGCTCCTGTGTTCGCCGCTGGCGACCGCATCGAGAAGCGCGTACCGATGACCCGCGTTCGCGCTACCGTGGCCAAGCGCCTGGTAGAAGCTCAGTCGAACATGGCGATGCTGACCACCTTCAACGAAGTCGACATGACCGAAGTCATGGCCCTGCGTTCGAAGTACAAGGACCTGTTCGAGAAGTCCCACAACGGCGTACGCCTGGGCTTCATGTCGTTCTTCGTCAAGGCTGCCACCGAAGCGCTGAAACGCTTCCCGGCTGTCAACGCATCGATCGACGGTGGCGACATCGTTTACCACGGCTACGCTGACGTCGGCGTTGCTGTTTCCAGCGACCGCGGCCTGGTCGTACCGGTTCTGCGTAACGCCGAACTGATGAGCCTGGCTGAAATCGAAGGCGGCATCGCCACCTTCGGCAAGAAGGCTCGCGACGGCAAACTGTCGATGGACGAAATGACCGGCGGTACGTTCACCATCACCAACGGTGGTACCTTCGGTTCGATGATGTCGACTCCGATCGTCAACCCGCCGCAAGCGGCCATCCTGGGCATGCACAACATTCTGCAGCGTCCTATGGCGATCAACGGTCAGGTCGTAATCCGTCCGATGATGTACCTGGCTCTGTCCTACGATCACCGTCTGATCGATGGCAAAGAAGCTGTGACCTTCCTGGTTACCATCAAGAACCTGCTGGAAGACCCGGCTCGTTTGCTGCTGGATATCTGATTTCGTTGCATGGGCCGTGCAGGATGGCGGCCCGTCTGTAATGACCAGCTTCGTCCCACGACGGTCCCCATAAGGGGCCGTCCGGTTTGATTCGAGAAGGAATGACACATGACTCAGAAATTCGACGTGGTAGTGATTGGCGCGGGCCCTGGCGGTTACGTGGCTGCCATTAAAGCAGCGCAACTGGGCCTCACCACTGCCTGCATCGAGAAATACACCGACAAGGAAGGCAAGCTGGCCCTCGGCGGTACTTGCCTGAACGTCGGTTGCATTCCATCCAAGGCGCTGCTGGACAGCTCCTGGAAATACAAGGAAGCCAAAGAAGGCTTCGCGATCCACGGTATCAATCACGCTGGCGTGACCATGGACGTGTCGGCAATGGTTGGCCGTAAAGCCAACATCGTCAAAGGCCTGACCTCTGGCGTTGCCACCCTGTTCAAGGCGAACGGCGTCACTTCCCTGCAAGGCCACGGCAAACTGCTGGCCGGCAAGAAAGTCGAACTGACCAAGCCAGACGGCAGCGTTGAAATCATCGAAGCCGAGAACGTGATTCTGGCTTCGGGTTCGCGTCCGATCGACATTCCACCGGCTCCGGTTGACCAGAAAGTGATCGTCGATTCGACCGGCGCACTGGAATTCCAATCCGTACCTAAGCGTCTGGGCGTTATCGGCGCTGGCGTAATCGGTCTGGAACTGGGTTCGGTATGGTCGCGCCTGGGCGCTGAAGTGGTTGTTCTGGAAGCGCTGGAGAAGTTCCTGCCGGCTGCTGACGACGCCGTTTCCAAAGAAGCCTACAAAACCCTGACCAAACAAGGTCTGGACATCAAGCTGGGCGCTCGCGTCACCGGTTCCAAAGTGAACGGCGACGAAGTCGTTGTGAACTACACCGACGCCAACGGCGAACAGAGCATCACCTTTGACAAGCTGATCGTTGCCGTTGGTCGCCGTCCAGTGACCACCGAACTGTTGGCTGCCGACAGCGGTGTGACCATCGACGAGCGCGGTTTCGTATTCGTTGACGACCAGTGCGCCACCAGCGTACCGGGCGTTTACGCGATCGGTGACGTGGTTCGCGGCATGATGCTGGCGCACAAGGCGTCCGAAGAAGGCATCATGGTGGTTGAGCGCATCAAGGGCCACAAAGCGCAAATCAACTATGACCTGATCCCTTCGGTTATTTATACTCACCCGGAAATCGCATGGGTCGGCAAAACCGAGCAGACCTTGAAGGCTGAAGGCGTTGAAGTTAACGTTGGCACCTTCCCGTTCGCAGCCAGTGGCCGTGCCATGGCAGCCAACGACACCGGCGGTTTCGTGAAAGTCATTGCCGATGCCAAGACTGACCGCGTATTGGGCGTCCACGTGATTGGCCCGAGCGCTGCAGAACTGGTTCAGCAGGGCGCGATCGGCATGGAATTCGGCACCAGCGCTGAAGACCTGGGCATGATGGTTTTCTCCCATCCGACCCTGTCTGAAGCCTTGCACGAAGCAGCTCTGGCTGTGAATGGCGGCGCCATCCACATCGCCAACCGCAAGAAGCGTTAAGACAATAAGAAACCACGGCGGTATGGCCCGTCGTGAGCCTTGCATGCAAGACTCACCGCGGAATATCCGCTGGACGCAGTCTTGCGTGGCTGCACCGGGTATCCGGAAAGGCTACGCAAGCAGCAGTCACAGGTGGTGCGGCACTTGAACAAGTGCAGCACCGAATGCGCAGTACCTAACGAAGACGGTAATAAGCATGAATCTTCACGAGTATCAGGGTAAGCAGCTGTTCGCTGAATACGGCCTGCCAGTTTCCACCGGTTATGCGGTAGACACCCCGGAAGCAGCAGCAGAAGCTTGCGACAAAATCGGCGGCACCGAGTGGGTTGTCAAAGCCCAGGTCCACGCTGGTGGTCGCGGTAAAGCGGGCGGCGTTAAGCTGGTTCGCAGCAAAGAAGACGCCAAAGCCTTCGCACAGCAGTGGCTGGGCAAGCGTCTGGTGACTTACCAGACTGACGCCAATGGTCAGCCAGTCACCAAGATCCTGGTTGAATCGTGCACTGATATCGCTAAAGAGCTGTACCTGGGCGCTGTCGTTGACCGTTCGAGCCGTCGCATCGTGTTCATGGCTTCCACCGAAGGTGGCGTGGACATCGAGAAAATCGCTCACGACACTCCAGAAAAAATTCTGAAAGCCACTATCGATCCACTGGTTGGCGCTCAGCCATTCCAGGGTCGCGAGCTGGCATTCCAGCTGGGTCTGGAAGGCAAGCAGGTTGCTCAGTTCGCCAAGATCTTCGTAGGTCTGGCCAAGCTGTTCAAGGATCACGACCTGGCTCTGCTGGAAGTGAACCCGCTGGTGATCAAGGCTGACGGCGATCTGCACTGCCTCGACGCCAAGATCAACATCGACGCCAACGCCATGTACCGTCAGCCTAAGCTGAAGACTTTCCACGATCCGTCGCAAGACGATCCGCGCGAAGCGCACGCTGCCAAGTTCGAACTGAACTACGTAGCGCTGGAAGGCAACATCGGTTGCATGGTCAACGGTGCTGGCCTGGCCATGGGTACCATGGACATCGTCAACCTGCATGGCGGCAAACCAGCCAACTTCCTCGACGTGGGCGGCGGTGCTACCAAAGAACGCGTTACCGAAGCGTTCAAGATCATCCTGTCCGACACTAACGTCGCTGCAGTACTGGTCAACATCTTCGGCGGCATCGTTCGTTGCGACATGATTGCCGAAGGCATCATCGGCGCTGTGAAAGAAGTCGGCGTGAAAATCCCGGTTGTTGTTCGCCTTGAAGGCAACAACGCTGAGCTGGGCGCTAAAGTACTGGCAGAAAGCGGTTTGAACATCATCGCTGCTACCAGCCTGACCGACGCTGCTCAACAAGTCGTTAAAGCTGCGGAGGGCAAATAATGAGCGTCCTGATCAATAAAGACACCAAAGTTATCTGCCAGGGTATTACCGGTTCGCAAGGTAGTTTCCACACCCAGCAAGCCATCGAGTACGGCACCAAGATGGTTGGTGGTGTAACTCCTGGTAAAGGCGGCACCGAGCACCTGGGTCTGCCAGTGTTCAACACCGTGAAAGACGCTGTAGCTGCCACTGGCGCCACCGCCAGCGTGATCTACGTTCCAGCTCCTTTCTGCAAGGACTCCATCCTGGAAGCAGCATTCGGCGGCATCAAGCTGATCGTTTGCATCACCGAAGGCATTCCTACCCTGGACATGCTGGACGCTAAAGTTAAGTGCGACGAGCTGGGTATCACCCTGATCGGCCCTAACTGCCCAGGCGTGATCACCCCAGGCGAATGCAAGATCGGCATCATGCCAGGTCACATTCACTTGCCAGGCAAGGTCGGTATCGTTTCCCGTTCCGGCACCCTGACCTACGAAGCTGTGAAGCAAACTACTGACGCCGGTTTCGGTCAGTCGACTTGCGTCGGCATCGGCGGTGACCCGATCCCGGGTTCGAACTTCATCGACATCCTGAAGCTGTTCCAGGAAGACCCGAAGACCGAAGCGATCGTGATGATCGGTGAGATCGGCGGTTCGGCTGAAGAAGAAGCGGCTGCCTACATCAAGGCACACGTGACCAAGCCGGTTGTTTCCTACATCGCTGGTGTGACTGCTCCTCCGGGCAAGCGCATGGGCCATGCTGGCGCAATCATCTCTGGCGGCAAAGGCACTGCAGACGAGAAGTTCGCTGCACTGCAAGACGCAGGCGTTAAAACCGTGCGTTCGCTGGCAGACATCGGCAAGGCCCTGGCCGAGCTGACTGGTTGGGCTGTCAAGTAAGCCTCGCGCTTAACTGACGCTTCACCAAACAAAGGCCACCTTCGGGTGGCCTTTGTCGTTTCTGGATGAATCAAACATCTGTAGGAGCCGGCTTGCTGGCGATTTCCGCGACGCGGTGTATCAGGCACACCGCCAATCGCCAGCAAGCCGGCTCCTACACAGACCGTGAACATTACGTATGAAAACGCGACACGGAAATGTCGCAGATCGGATAGTTCGCCCTCTAACAGTGCGTTTGTCGCTCAAATTCGTTAGGCTAGCCGCCATTTTTGCGTCCGCATCCCACAAGGAAGCTTCGCGCTAAAGGGTCGGTCCTATACGGGTCGACAGCATTTCCCTCACCCATAAGGGAAATCCCTCTCTAAATTCCGATTCAGTAGTGTGGTATTTCCTTAATGAAAGTGTTGAAAGGCCAGGACATCCTGGCACTTGGTTTTATGACGTTTGCCCTGTTCGTCGGGGCTGGCAACATCATCTTCCCGCCTATCGTCGGTTTGCAGTCCGGGCCTCATGTCTGGATGGCGGCGCTGGGCTTTCTGATCACCGCGGTCGGTCTGCCGGTGATCACCGTTGTTGCCCTGGCCAAGGTCGGTGGCGCGATGGATGCCTTGAGCAGCCCGATCGGCAAAGTCGCCGGTGGCTTGCTGGCCGCTGCGTGCTACCTCGCCGTTGGCCCGCTGTTTGCGACGCCGCGCACCGCGACCGTATCGTTCGAAGTGGGCCTGGCGCCGCTGACCGGCGAAAGCCCGCTGGCGCTGTTCCTCTATAGCTCGGTGTACTTCCTGCTGGTGTTCTTCATCTCGCTCTACCCGGGTCGTTTGCTGGACACCGTAGGACGTTTCCTCGCACCGCTGAAGATTATCGCTCTGGCCGCCCTCGGCATCGCCGCGTTCGCGTTGCCGGCCGGTGATATCGGTGTGGCGACGCCCGAGTATGTCGCGGCGCCATTCTCCCAGGGCTTCATCAATGGTTACCTGACCATGGATACCCTGGGCGCGCTGGTATTTGGCATCGTTATCGTCAACGCCATCCGCTCCCGTGGCGTGGATTCTCCGGCGCTGATCACCCGTTACGCGATCATTGCCGGGCTGATTGCCGGCGTCGGTCTGGCGCTGGTGTACGTCAGCCTGTTTCGCCTCGGTTCGGGCAGCCATGAAGTGGCCGCCGGTGCGACCAACGGCGCGGCGGTGTTGCACGCCTACGTTCAACACACATTCGGTTCCTTGGGCAGTGGTTTCCTCGCCGTGCTGATTTCGTTGGCCTGCCTGGTCACAGCGGTCGGTCTGACGTGCGCCTGTGCCGAATACTTCAGTCGTGTGCTGCCACTGTCCTACAAGACCTTGGTCATCATCCTCGCCGCGTTCTCCCTGCTGGTGTCCAACCTGGGCCTCACCAAGCTGATCGCGTTCTCGATCCCGGTCCTCACCGCGATCTACCCGCCGTGCATCGCGCTGGTCGCCCTGAGCTTCTGCAAGGACTTCTGGCATGAGCAGGGTCGCATCGTCGGTCCGGTGATGTTGGTGTCGTTCATCTTCGGTCTGATCGATGCGCTCAAGGGCGCAGGTCTGGCGGACTGGATGCCGACGCAATTGGCGCATTTGCCGCTGAGTGAGCAGGGCCTGGCGTGGCTGGTGCCGTCGGTCATGACCCTGGTGGTTGCGGTGGTTTGCGACCGCATGCTGGGCAAGCGCGAAGAAGCGCTGGCTTAAGGCGTATCACGGCCTGCCATAAGCGGGTCTTGAGCGAACATGGAAATGCCCCGTATCAATCGATACGGGGCATTTTTTATGCGCGTGAGGCAGTGTCTTTTTTTGTCAGCTAACGTCGAAGCACTACCTGTAGGAGCGAGGCTTGCCCGCGAAGAGGGGGTAACATTCGACCTAATCTTCGACAGGTACACCGCCTTCGCGGGCAAGCCATGCTCCTACAGATTCAACCAACGTCTCACAAGGACCTGCATGTCGTTCATCCACGCCAACCTGATCCACATCCTCGCCGCCATCTGGTTTGTCATCTGCTGGGGCGGCTACACCCGTTATGCGACGTGGAAGGGCCGCGACACCGCGTGCCTGGCCAGTGTGTTGCACCTGTACCGCGAAGACTGGATGCGGCGCATGCTGATGCGTGACAACCGCATCGCCGATGCCAGTGTGATCGGTAATCTGGAGCGCAACGCTTCGTTCTTCGCCTCCAGCACACTGATTATCCTGGCCGGTATTCTCACCGTGCTCGGTGCGTCGGAAAGGGCGGTGTCGTTGCTGGCGGACATCCCGATGGTGCAACAGGCCTCCCAGGGCATGTCGGAGATCAAGTTGCTGTGTCTGGCGCTGGTGTTTGTGTATGCGTTCTTCACGTTCAGCTGGTGCATGCGTCAGTACAACTTCGCTGCGATTCTGGTGGGGTCGGCCCCTATGGTCGGCGAGCGGCATGTTTCCGAGCTGGAGCGTAAAGCCTTTGCCGCACGGGCGGCGCGTGTCATCTCCATGGCCGCCAACCAGTTCAACTTCGGCCTGCGTTCCTATTACTTCGGCATGACCATGCTGGCGTGGTTCGTCAGCCCGTGGTTGTTCATGCTGATGAGCGCTGGCGTGGTGCTGGTGCTGTATCGCCGGGAGTTTCATTCCGACGTTCTCGACGTGATGGTCTATACCCCTACAGAGGCGCCATTGCCCGAGGCGAACCGAGAGGCCGCTTGATGAGTATTCCGTTCTGGTGTGTGTTTATCAGTGCCTTGCTGATCTATGTGGCCCGCATGCCGGTGGCCAGGGCCATGAAAGAGCAGGGCGGTTACGACAATCATCTGCCGCGCCAGCAACAGGCACAACTCACAGGGTTTGGCGCCCGCGCAGTGGCAGCTCATCAGAACTGTTTTGAGGCGTTTATATTGTTTGCCGTGGGGGTGTTGATGGCGCACACCACGCAAACGGCGGGCTGGCTGATTGATACGCTGGCAATCATCTTTGTGATTACGCGGGTCATTTACTTAGTGTGCTATTGGAGCGATCTGGCCTGGCAGCGGAGTCTGGTGTGGTTTGTCGGGTTAGTGTGTTCGCTGCTATTGATGATTAGTCCGACTTTTAGAACTATTTTGCTCTAACAAGGCAAATGACAGGCAAAAGAAAACCCGCATTTGGCGGGTTTTCTTTATCACGCTAAAAACTGTTTTAGTTTTTAGGTGCTTCTTTTGCTGCAGCTGCATCCGATTCAGCCTGAGCTTTGGCAGCTTCGGCGTTTTCTTTCGCAGCGTCGTTCACTTTATCCTGAGCTTTGCTCATGTCTTGCTGAGCTTGCTCAGCATGTTTATCGGCTTCTTGAGCTTTGTCCTCGGATTTTTTATCGCAGGCAGCGAGACCGAGGGAAGCGGTCAACATCAAGGCAATAGCTAAAGTCTTACGCATGGGGTGTTTCTCCTTATGGAAAATATCTATCTGGCCTTTCGAGCGTGGATATCAGGGTTAAGTTCCTCAATTCGTTCAGATATATAAGATTATTCCTACGGGAACTTTTACGAATACACCTAATACAATCTCCGAGTACTACGAAGAGTGTTTACCACATGGCCGAAAACCCCGTTTTTGAGCGCGCGACGCGATTCCTTTCGGCGCTCAGGCATTGCCAGGTACTTGGTTTGCGCGTTCACAGCGCCAGCAGCGATGGACTGACGGTCATCCTGCCGTACAGCCCGCAAATCGTCGGCAATCCGCAAACCGGTGTGATCCATGGCGGGGCGTTGACCTCCCTGATGGACACCGCGTGCGGCATGGCCACACTCTGCGTGCTGCCCGAATTCGAAGTCTGCCCGACCCTCGACCTGCGCATCGACTACATGCATGCCGCCGAACCGCATAAGGACGTCTATGGCTTTGCCCAGTGCTACCGGGTCACCACCGACGTGATCTTCGCCCGTGGCTTTGCTTATCAGGACGATCCCGAGCAGCCCATCGCCCATGTCGTCGGCACGTTCATGCGGATGGGCAAGGGCGTCAAAGGCACCAAAGGGTTTGGTGGCGCCATCGCCGGAGGTGCGAAATGACCGACAACTTCAAGGAACAACTGCAACAGGCCCATGAGCAGGGCGACTATGCCTCGCTGCTGCATCTGATTCCCTACGCCAAACTGATTGGTGTCGAGTGTTCGCGGGTGGGGGATGACCTGCTGTTTCGTCTGCCGGCGAACAAGGACAACATTGGTAACCCTTTACTGCCGGCGATTCATGGCGGCGTCATTGCCGGGTTCATGGAGCTGTCCGCCGCCTTGCACCTGCTGATTTTCACCGGTTCACCGGGTGTGCCGAAGATCATCGATTTTTCCCTCGACTACCTGCGCGCCGGACAGTTTCGCGATACGTGGGCGCGTTGCCAGGTGTGCCGTCAGGGGCGGCGTGTCGCAAACGTGGCAGTGACCGCCTGGCAAAGCACCGAATCCGAGCCCATCGCCACGGCCCGCGCCCACTTCAAAATCGATGAGCCCTTGAAATCCTGATCCGAGCCCCCAACTTTGATGACAACCCGCCGCCGACCCTCTAGGTCGCGGCCACTGCCATCTGATTGGAGTTTGATGACCATGAGTGTGGAAACTCAAAAGGAAACCCTGGGCTTCCAGACCGAGGTGAAGCAGCTGCTGCACCTCATGATCCATTCGCTGTATTCCAACAAGGAAATCTTCCTTCGCGAATTGATCTCGAACGCCTCTGACGCTGTCGACAAATTACGTTTCGAAGCCCTGTCCAAGCCTGAGTTGCTGGAAGGTGGCGCCGAACTGAAAATCCGTGTGAGCTTCGACAAGGACGCTAAAACCGTCACCCTCGAAGACAACGGCATCGGCATGAGCCGTGAAGATGCGATCACCCACCTGGGCACCATCGCCAAATCCGGCACCGCCGATTTCATGAAACACCTGACGGGCGATCAGAAAAAGGATTCGCACCTGATCGGTCAGTTCGGCGTGGGTTTCTACTCTGCCTTCATCGTCGCCGACAAAGTCGACGTGTTCAGCCGTCGTGCCGGTGCTGCCGCCAGCGAAGGCGTGCACTGGTCGTCGAAGGGCGAAGGTAATTTCGAAGTTGCCACCGTCGAGAAAGCCGATCGTGGTACTCGCATCGTCCTGCACCTGAAGTCCGGTGAAGACGAGTTCGCCGATGGCTGGCGTCTGCGCAACATCATCAAGAAGTACTCCGACCACATCGCTTTGCCGATCGAGTTGCCGAAAGAAGTGGCAGCGGCTGAAGGCGAAGAGAAGCCAGCTGTTGAATGGGAAACTGTCAACCGCGCCAGCGCCCTGTGGACCCGTCCTCGTACCGAGATCAAGGACGAGGAATACCAGGAGTTCTACAAGCACATCGCTCACGACTTCGAAAACCCGCTGAGCTGGAGCCACAACAAGGTCGAAGGCAAACTCGAATACAGCTCGCTGCTCTACGTACCGACCCGCGCTCCGTTCGACCTGTACCAGCGTGAAGCGCCGAAAGGCCTGAAGCTGTACGTGCAGCGTGTGTTCGTCATGGACCAGGCCGAGTCGTTCCTGCCGCTGTACCTGCGCTTCATCAAGGGCGTGGTCGATTCCAATGACCTGTCGCTGAACGTGTCGCGGGAAATCCTGCAGAAAGACCCGATCATCGACTCCATGAAGTCGGCGCTGACCAAGCGCGTGCTGGACATGCTGGAAAAACTGGCGAAGAACGAGCCTGAGCAATACAAAGGCTTCTGGAAGAACTTCGGTCAGGTCATGAAAGAAGGCCCGGCAGAAGACTTCGCCAACAAAGAGAAAATCGCCGGCCTGCTGCGTTTTGCGTCCACTCAGGGCGAAGAAGGCGAGCAGGTTGTGGGTCTGGCCGACTACCTGGCTCGCGCCAAGGAAGGTCAGGACAAGATTTACTACCTGACCGGCGAAACCTACGCGCAAGTCAAAAACAGCCCGCACCTTGAAGTCTTCCGCAAGAAAGGCATCGAAGTGCTGCTGCTGACCGACCGCATCGACGAGTGGCTGATGAGCTACCTCAACGACTTCGACGGCAAGAGCTTTGTCGACGTGGCGCGCGGTGACCTCGACCTGGGCAACCTGGATTCGGAAGAAGACAAGAAAGCCGCGGAAGAAGTCGCCAAGTCCAAAGAAGGTCTGGTTGAGCGTCTGAAAACTGCGCTTGGCGAATCCGTGGCTGAAGTGCGGGTTTCCCATCGTCTGACCGACTCCCCGGCGATTCTGGCCATCGGCGAGCAGGACCTGGGCATGCAGATGCGTCAGATTCTGGAAGCCAGCGGTCAGAAGGTTCCGGACTCGAAGCCGATCTTCGAATTCAACCCGGCGCACCCGCTGATCGAGAAGCTCGACAACGAGCAGAGCGACGAGCGCTTCGGCGACCTGTCGCACATTCTCTTCGATCAGGCGGCCCTGGCGGCCGGCGACAGCTTGAAAGACCCGGCCGCGTATGTGCGCCGTCTCAACAAGCTGCTGGTTGAACTGTCGGTTTAACGACGTTGTAAAAAAACCCGCTTCGGCGGGTTTTTTTATGACCTGAAATTTTTTGGCTGTGAACCCGATCCTGTAGGAGCCGGCTTGCTGG
>NZ_JAGYFX010000076.1:0-29467 GCF_019946615.1 Pseudomonas sp. BF-R-01 | reverse complement strand
CCAGACGCTCCAGTTCACACGCGCGCAGGGCTTCAGAGCCGCTGGTTTGTTCGTGACGGCCGTTGAACAGCCGATTGACGTCCTGCTCGATAAAGCGCTCGCCCTTGCGAATCGCTTCCGGGTTGCCGAACAGGAACAGAATACGTGCGCGCGGCTTCAAGTCGCCGCGAGCGATGTCATGCAACAGGCGATCAAGCAACTCGATCGGCGCTGTTTCGTTGCCATGGATCCCGGCTGACAGCAGCAGGTCCAGGCCATTGTCACGAGCTTCAGGTGGCCGGACTTCCAGCGCACCTTCGCTCAACCAGCGCATGCGTACGCCTTCGACAGTCAGTTGAGTCTTCTCCGCCGGTTCGCGGCCGGCGAGGGTCAGTTCAAGCAGTTTGCCGAGGGCGAGCATAGAGCGGTTTCCTTAGTGGTCGTGGGCGCAATCCGGGCCGTGCACGTGGTCTTCGTCGCCGACTTCAGCCGGTTCCATTTCCAGTTGCAGACTTACCAGATTAGTCGCCAATGGGCGCAGCAGCAGGTTGGCGTATTCAGCGTCACCTTCTTCGACGTCCACGCCGATCAGCAATTGGCCGCGGCCATCGTGCTGAATCCACAGCTCTTTGCCTTGCCAAATGACAGCGACGCGGGTGCAGGAAGTTTCCAGTTGCGTGCCGTCGGTGTCTTCAAGGATCAGCTGCAGGGTATCGCTCATGTGTTTTACGCTCTCGACGTTCAATTGATCTGGAATGGATAAACCGCGCCCAGTTTAAGGATTTGCGTCAGTTCATCCAGTGCCGTCCGGCACTCAAGCAGCAATTGCGGGTCCGCAAGGTCGGTTTCGGCCATGCGGTCGCGGTAGTGCTTTTCGACCCATTCGGTCAGCGTGCCGTACAACGGTGCCGTCATGATAACCCCTGGGTTGACGGCCGCCAGTTCGGTTTCATTCAGTGCCACACGCAAGCGCAGGCACGCCGGGCCACCGCCGTTCTGCATGCTTTGCTTCAGATCGAAGACTTTGACTTCGCGGATCAGGCCGCCGGAACTGGTCAGGCTTTGCAGGTACTGCCAGACGCGTTCGTTGCCACGGCACTCTTCCGGCACGATCAACAGCATCGAGCCGTCAGGACGCGACAGCAACTGGCTGTTGAACAGGTAGGAACGCACCGCGTCTTCAACGGTAACCGCCGAACGGGGTACGCACACCGACTGGAATTTGCCGCCGACCTTGGCGAGTTTGCTTTGCAGCTCGGCCAGCATCTGTTCGGTGTCGAGGAACGCGTCCTCGTGATAGAACAACACCTCGCCGTTACCCACCGCGATCACGTCGTTGTGGAACACGCCCTGATCGATCACCGCAGGATTCTGCTGGGCGTAGACTACGCCGTCATCGCTCAAGCCGTGCAGACGAGCAACGGCTTGCGAGGCTTCGAGGGTCTGGCGCGCCGGGTACTTCTGCGGTGCCGGGTAGCGGTTATCGAACGCGCTGCGACCGAACACAAAGAACTCGACGCCGGCTTCACCGTATTCACGGCAGAAACGCGTGTGGTTGGCTGCGCCTTCGTCACCGAATTGCGCCACGGCCGGCAACGCCGCGTGGTGAGCGAAGTGCTTCTGATCAGCGAACATTGCACCCAGTACACGACTGGTGGTCGGGTGCTCGATGCTGCGGTGGTATTTGCAGTTGAGGTTGGCGGCGGTGAAATGCACGCGACCGTCGGCGGTATCAGCGCTCGGGCTGACCGTGGCGGCGTTGGCCACCCACATGCTCGACGCCGAGCAACTGGCGACCAGCAACGGCATCGCGTCTTTCGCCGCTTGCTCGATCACTTGCGCGTCGGTGCCGCTGAAGCCCAGGCGACGCAGGGCGGCGACATCAGGACGCTCTTGCGGGGCCAGAACGCCTTGTTGAAAGCCCATTTCCATCAGCGCTTTCATTTTCGCCAGGCCTTGCAGCGCAGCTTCCTTCGGGTTCGAAGACTGCTGGCTGTTGCTCTGGGACGCGACGTTGCCGTAGGACAGGCCGCCGTAGTTATGGGTCGGCCCCACTAGACCGTCAAAATTGACTTCATAGGATTTCATCAGCGAGGCTCCACGAGAATCTGTTTTTATAGGCTTCAGTAACTATTCAGTACGACCGCGTTGCGGCCATCGCGGGCAAGCCTCGCTCCTACAGGTTCAATGGGATCCGTAGGAGCGAGGCTTGCCCGCGAATGGGCGCTACGCCATCTTCACGCCTGGCGTGAGGGCCGCTGGCAACGTCAGGCTCGGCGTTTCCAGCGAGGCCACCGGGTACGCGCAGTAATCTGCCGCGTAATAGGCGCTGGCGCGGTGGTTGCCCGAGGCGCCGACGCCGCCGAACGGTGCGCTGCTCGCAGCACCGGTCAGCTGTTTGTTCCAGTTGACGATACCGGCACGGCTTTCCAGCCAGAACTGCTGATAACGCGCTTCGGAATCCGACAGCAAACCGGCCGCCAGGCCATAGTCGGTGTCGTTGGCTTCAGCGATGGCCGCTTCAAAATCAGCGTAGCGGATCACTTGCAGCAACGGGCCGAACAGCTCTTCGTCAGGACGATCGGCAACGGCGGTCACGTCCAGAATACCTGGGGTCAGCAACGCGGCTTGTGCCTCAGGCTGAGTCATTTCCAGCAACGCCACGGCGCCATTGGCCAGCAGATGTTCCTGCGCATCCATCAGCGCTTTTGCCGCGCCAAGGGAAATCACCGAGCCCATGAACGGCGCTGGCTGCTGATCGAACGCACCGACTTCAATCGTCGAGCTGACCGCCACCAGACGCGCCAGCAACGTGTCGCCCCAGGCGCCCTGCGGCACCAGCAAGCGACGGGCACAGGTGCAACGTTGACCGGCAGAAATGAAAGCGGACTGAATGATGGTGTACACCGCTGCATCCAGATCAGCGACCTCATCGACCACCAGCGGGTTATTACCACCCATCTCCAGCGCGAGGATCTTGTCCGGACGACCGGCAAACTGCTGGTGCAGGTGATTGCCGGTACGGCTCGAACCGGTGAAGAACAGACCGTCGATGCCCGGGTTCGCCGCCAGGGCGATACCGGTTTCGCGAGCGCCTTGCAGCAGGTTCAACACGCCGGCTGGCAGGCCGGCTTCGATCCAGCACTTGACCGTCAGTTCGGCGACTTTCGGGGTCAGCTCGCTCGGTTTGAACAGCACGCTGTTACCGGCCAGCAGCGCCGGCACGATGTGACCGTTGGGCAAGTGACCAGGGAAGTTGTAAGGACCGAACACCGCGACCACGCCGTGTGGCTTGTGGCGCAATACGGCGGTGGCGTCGCCCAGCGGGCCGCTCTTCTCGCCGGTACGTTCGCGGTAGCTCTGCACCGAAATCGCAATCTTGTTGACCATGCTGGTCACTTCAGTCGCCGCTTCCCACAGCGGTTTACCGGTTTCTTCACCGATGCAACGCGCCAGCTCGTCAGCGTTGTTTTTCAGCGCGCCAGCAAAGGCTTCCAGCACCGAAATACGTTCTTCCAAAGTACGACGGGCCCACCCCGGAAACGCCTGACGCGCGGCTTGCACGGCGGACTCAACCTGAGCGGCGGTAGCGCCCTCGCCGGCCCACAGCACTTGCTGGGTCACCGGGTTCAACGATTGGAAGGCTTCACCCTGACCGGCCAGCCATTCACCTGCGATGTATAGCGAATTCATTATTTCGACTCCCGAGCAGCAGACAACGGAACGGCGCGCACTTGATCGCCGGCGTTGAGTTGAAGACGTTTGGCGGTCAGCGGATCGACCACCAGCGTACCGGCGGCAAGACGTGCGGGAGCGGCAGTGATCCGGCAGTCTTCGCGCTTGCGGTTGTGAATGATGAATGGCGTGGCGTCGTCACCCGGCGTGCCAACGGCCAACACCAGCGCCTGACTGTCTCGCACGGCGCGGATCTTGCCGGTTTCGCATTCGATGGCCGGGCCGGCGTCGAAAATGTCGACGTAGCCCTGGTAGCTGAAACCTTCGCTCTTGAGCATGGCCAGCGCCGGCTCGGTGTCCGGGTGAACCTGACCGATCACGTTACGTGCATCCGGCGACAGGAAGCACGTGTACAGCGGGAACTTCGGCATCAGTTCGGCGATGAACGCCTTGTTGCCCACACCGGTCAGGTAATCGGCCTGGCTGAATTCCATTTTGAAGAAGTGTCGACCCAGGCTTTCCCAGAACGGCGAACGCCCTGCTTCGTCGGAGACACCGCGCATTTCGGCAATGATCTTGTTGCCGAACAATTGCGGGAACTCGGCGATGAACAGCATTCGCGCCTTGGACAACATGCGACCGTTGAGGCCGGTGCGGAAATCGGCGTGCAGGAACAACGAGCACAATTCCGAGTTGCCGGTCAGGTCGTTGGCCAGAAACAGCGTCGGGATTTCGCGGTAGATGTTCAGCTCTTGCGAAGCGCTGACCGTCAGGCCGACCCGGAAGTTGTACCAGGGCTCACGCAGGCCGACGGCGCCGGCAATGGCGGAAATGCCCACCACACGACCGTTGTCGTCTTCGAGGACGAACAGGTAGTCCGCATCGCCGCGCCCGGCCTCGCCGCGAAAGGTCTTCTCGGCCCAGCCGACCCGATGGGCCAGACGCTCTTCGTTGGCCGGCAAGGTGGTCAGGCCGGTGCCGGTGCTACGGGCCAGGTCGATCAGAGCGGGTAAATCGCTGCTGCGTACGGGACGAACGATCATGCTATCTCCTCAAACGGGCCGCTTGCGCCACCCGCGAAACACTTGCTGCTTTCTAGGTTGAAAAGCAGGCGTTAAACCGCCACCAGGCGCACGCTTGCACCTTCACCGACGCCCAGGGCTTCGGCCGCTTCCAGATCCAGGGTCACGGGTTTGCCCGGCGCGTAATCGAGCTCGAGCAACACGGCGCGGTAATCCTGCAACTGCGCATTGGCCACCAGGTACTGACGACCGGCGCCTTTGACCGGCTCGCCGATTTTCACCGGCACGACACGGCTCTGGGCGATCGAACGGATCCCCGAAACACGCGCATGCAACGTCGGGCCGCCGTCGAAAATGTCGATGTAGTGATCGGTCTCGAAGCCTTCGCGCATCAGGATGTCGAAAGTGATCTGCGCCCGCGGGTGCACCTGGCCCATCGCTTCTTGCGCGGAGTCCGGCAGCAACGGCACGTAGATCGGGTAATGCGGCATCAGCTCGGCGAGGAACGTGCGGCTCTTCAGACCGCACAGACGCTCGGCTTCGGCGTAGTTGAGGTCGAAGAAGTTGCGACCGATGGCGTCCCAGAACGGCGAGTCGCCATTTTCATCGCTGTAACCGACGATCTCGGTCACCACGGAATCGGCAAAGCGCTCCGGATGGCTGGCCACGAACAGCAAGCGGCCACGGGAGTTGAGCTCGGCCCACGGCGAACCCACCAACTCGCGCTGCACGTAGAAACTGGTCAGCAAGCTGTTGCCGGTCAGGTCGTGGCACTGGGAGAGCACGTGAATCTTGTTATGAATCTTCAGCTCGCGGGAGGCGTGCACGAAGGTTTCATTGCGGAAGCTGTAGAACGGCTCGGAATAACCGGCCGAGGCGACGATGGCCGAGCAGCCGGCCAGTTTGCCGGTGGCGGTGTCTTCGAGGACGAAGAAATAGCTCTCTTCACCGTTGAAGCTGACTTCGGCAGCGAACGAGGCTTCGCTCGCGGCGATCTTGTCGCTCAGGCGTTCAACGTCATCCGGCAAGGAAGTGACACCAATCGGGCTGTCCGCAGCCAGACGCTGTACCTCGCCCAGATCAGCCATTTGCGCGGGGCGCATCACCAGCATGGTGTCACTCCTTTCTCTAAACTCTTTGAGGAAAATAAACCGGCCCGGCCTTTTGAAGACTTGGGTAGGAGCGAAGCTTGCTCGCGAAGGTGTGTCAGTCGACATCACGGTGACTGACACACCTTCGCGAGCAAGCTTCGCTCCTACAGAAAAGCGGGGCCGGCATCAAAATTGGGTTCGACGCCTGAAATCATCAGGCGTCGAAGGGTCTATCAGGCTTGCGTCAGTTTTGCCGCAGCGCGCTCGAAACGATCCAGGCCGGCATCGATATCGGCGTCTTCAACCACCAGGCTTGGCGCAAAACGCACCACGTCCGGGCCGGCTTGCAGGACCATCAGGCCTTCGCGCTCGGCGGCGTTGAAGATGTCCTTCGCCTTGCCTTTCCAAGCCTCGCTCAGCACGCAACCGATCAACAGGCCCATGCCACGAACCTTGGTGAACAGGCCGTACTTCTCGCCGATCTGCTCCAGGCGAGCCTTGAACTTGTCGTGCTTGGCGTTGACGCCGGCCAGCACTTCAGGGGTGTTGATCACGTCGATCACCGCTTCGGCGACGGCGCACGCCAGCGGGTTACCGCCGTAGGTGGTGCCGTGGGTGCCGACGACCAGGTGTTTGGCCAGGTCTTCGGTGGTCAGCATGGCTGCGATCGGGAAACCGCCGCCCAGGCTCTTCGCGCTGGTCAGGATGTCCGGGATCACGCCGTAATGCTGGTAGGCAAACAGATGGCCGGTGCGGCCCATGCCGGTCTGCACTTCGTCGAAGATCAGCAGCGCGTTGTGTGCGGTGCACAGGTCACGGGCGCCTTGCAGGTATTCAAGTTCGGCCGGGATAACACCGCTCTCGCCCTGGATCGGCTCCAGAACCACAGCGCAGGTCTTGTCGGAAATGGCGGCTTTCAGCGCGGCCAGATCGTTGTACGGCACATGGGTGATGCCGGTGATTTTCGGACCGAAACCGTCGGAATACTTCGACTGGCCACCGACGTTCACGGTGAACAGGGTACGGCCGTGGAAGCTGTTGAGCGCGGCGATGATTTCGTACTTCTCGCTGCCAAACCGATCATGGCCGACACGACGGGCCAGCTTGAAAGCGGCCTCGTTGGCTTCGGCGCCGGAGTTGCAGAAGAACGCACGCTCGGCAAAGGTTGCGTCGATCAGCTTGTGCGCCAGGCGCAGGGCAGGCTCGTTGGTGAACACGTTGGACACGTGCCACAGCTTGTTCGCCTGCTCGGTCAAGGCACCGACCAGCGCCGGGTGCGCATGGCCCAATACGTTAACGGCAATCCCGCCGGCGAAGTCGATCAGCTCGCGGCCAGACTGGTCCCATACGCGGGAACCGGCGCCACGCACAGGAATGAAGGCGGCAGGCGCATAGTTGGGAACCATTACCTGGTCGAAATCGGCGCGTTCTACCGCAGCGTGCTCAACGGACATCGGAGTCTCCTGAAGAGGAACACTCGCCGGAAACTGGCGAGCGATGGGGGGATTGTAAGGACAGTTTTCAGCCCGGCCTTGCCGCCAAGCGACAACTTCTTATAGCGCAAACCCCGGTTTCAGCCGGGTTTACGGCAATGCGACATATAGCGTCGCAAAGGCGCAGTTTAAACCGGCGGCACAGGTTATAGGCAGGCTTGTCGAACGGTGCGGTAAATATGTACCGCACACCGTGCTTCATCGTTTGTTTTCCTTGGGTTCCATCCAAACGCTAACGGACTAGCGCCATGATTCAGCATGACCCCGAGCTTACGGCTCAGCCAGACGCGCATTTCCAGCATGCGTTCCACAATCTGCCCGACTGGCTATTAACAGCATCGCCCGCTACGCGCACTGCGCTGAAAAGCGCGCGGCTGAACCTCCCTGAATGGCACGCCCAGGCAACCCGCCAGCAGCACCAATCATTGAAAGCGGCCAGCACGCACTATCTGGCCCAGCGTAACCACCTGGAATCCATGCTGGATAAACTGCAGAACGCCCGGGACTTTGCCGAACCGCTTCTGCGTGACGCATTGAAAACCCGGTACGGCCTGGAACTGGACGTCAAGACGACCTTCCTGCGCCTGTACATTCCGCAGACCGTTCCATGGTTCCCGATCAAGACCGGTGCCGCGCGCACCTGGACGGTCTCGCTGCTCGACGCCGCCCTGCACAACTTTCAGGATTCGGAAACCGAAGCGCAGGCTTACGAATCTGCCTCGACGTTCATCACCGAACCCTCGTCCACCGGGCAATTCGATACATTGCCGGCGATCAAGCGCCAACTCTCCATTCAGCACTTCACCCGGTTGTGCAGGGAACTGGATATCGGCGCTCGATACGAGGCCCACCTCAAGGAAAACCTGGGGTTTACCAACCCGGTCGCCGCTGCCGTGTTGAAGTCGAGCGTGATCAAGACGCACAAGGCCGCCCTGCTATCAGCCCTGCATCTGGCCCAGGTCCGTGGCGACCTGCCGCTGGATGCAGGGCAATCGATTCTCGACATGATCGAGGGCCGCGAAAACGTGGGGCTGGACAACTGGCGACTGCACTGTCACGACCTGAGCCTGATGTCTTCATTGCTGACCGGCATCGTCATTTTCGCGCCGCGACTTGACCTCACCGCCCAGCGGTCGAGGATCATCGTCTACATCCCCGACGACCCGGAACACCCGCTCAAACAATACCCTGACACCCTGGCGTTCATGACCGAGCTGACCCGCAAACTGCGCTCGCCTGCTTATCAGGCGTTCTTCAGCCGGTTCATCGATCATCAGGAACGAGGCCACTTTTTCGCCGACCTCAACAGTCGCCTCCACGCCGTGACCTGGCATGAACACCAGCGCGGTGATCCGCTGCCGAGCTGGCGCGACACCCCCATCGACAAGCCCAACCTGCAGTTCTCGGTGAGCCCGATCAGAAACGATTTGTGGACTCACCTCTACCAGCAGCAATTGAACAAACTGCTCAATGACGCACGCACCCTTGCGGTCTCTACCGCCAGCGCCGACCGAGCGGCACGATGGGCGGCGTGGGACGCCTTCAGCAATGTCGCCAAAAAAATCCTTGAAGTGGCGTCGTTCGTGGCCCTGCCTTTTGTTCCGTTTCTGGGCGAATTGATGCTCGCCTACATGGCCTACCAAGTGCTCGACGACACGTTCGAAGGCATCATCGACTGGGCTGAAGGCCTGAAAACCGAAGCGTTCGGACACTTGATGACGATCGCCGAAACGGTGGTTGAACTCGGGACGTTCGCGGTGGGC
The DNA here is from genome assembly GCF_019946615.1 of Pseudomonas sp. BF-R-01. NCBI lineage: Bacteria > Pseudomonadati > Pseudomonadota > Gammaproteobacteria > Pseudomonadales > Pseudomonadaceae > Pseudomonas > Pseudomonas sp. BF-R-01. The sequence goes on along the minus strand of NZ_JAGYFX010000076.1, from coordinate 20,444 downwards.
GGCGTCATGGCGGCCGGTGCGTTCAATGGCCTTATGTCTCGCGAGGCGGTGACGCTGATTTCCCCGCTCAAACCCATCAAGACAGCCACAGGCAAAACCCGATACTGGAAACCGGATCTCGCGCCTTACGAACAGTCCGTTAATCTGCCGGACGCTGCCAGCCCCGACCCTCTCGGTTTGTATCAGCATGAGGGCAAAACGCTGGTGCGCATTGAAGGCAAGGTCTACTCGGTAAAACCGGACAGCAAGACTGGCCGTTTTCAGATTCAGCACCCGCGCCGGGCCGACGCCTATCAGCCGGCTCTGCGACACAACAACCACGGTGCCTGGCAGACCATACTGGAGCGACCGCTGACGTGGGACAGGGAAACCGTGCTGCGCCGCCTCGGCCAGAGCGTCGAGTCGTTCAATACTGCCGAGCGTGAGCAACTCCTGCAGATCAGCGGTTTTCACGACAACGTGTTGCGCGAGATCCATGTCGAGAATCAGCGCCCACCTTCGCTGCTGACCGACACGATCAAGCGCTTCAAGATCGACCGCGACATTCAGGCGCTGGTCGAGCAGACCGGCAGTGACCATCCCGACCGCTATCAGGCGCTGAACCAGCGCAGATCGCTGTTCCAGTCTCGCTACCGTGAACTTGAAAAAACCGCCGATCGCCACGTTCTGCTACTGCAAGGCGAAGTACAGGGACTGCCCACGGACATCGCACAAGAACTGGTGAGCAACGCAAGCGGCACCGAGCTGAAGCAAATGCACAACGGCCGCTTGCCCCAGCGCCTCAAGGATGTAGCGCTGAAAGCCATGGACGCGGTGCGTGTCGCCAGAGCCTATGAGGGGTTTTATCTGCAGGGCATGGAAACGGCGGACACCCATCGCCTGGCCCTGCATAGCCTTGAATCACTGCCCGGCTGGCCTGCTCGCCTGCGCATCGAAGTCAGGGAGTTCGCCCATGAGGGGACGTTGCGCGACAGCATCGGAGCCCCCGATGCGCCGACCCTCAGGACATTGGTGCACGCCGAGGACGGCACGTATCGGGTCCATGAAAACACGGCTCTGCCGGGCGACTTTTATCAGGCCCTCCTGCAGACACTTCCCGACGCTGAGCGTAGCGCACTGGGCCTTTCTGCCGAAGACGGTCAGCTACTCAAACAACGCATTGCCGAGCATGCGCAGAACAAACCCGCGTTGCGCACGCTACTGGTGAAACATCCCAACCGAAAACCCTTCTATGACCCGGCGACCATGCGCCTGCCCGGTGGATCGGAGGGTTACAAGCGAACAGGTCGTCCCATCCCCACACTGGATGACAGGGTTCGCGAGGTGTATCCAGGCCTGCCCCAGGATGAACTACGCGCCGTCGTCGCCCGCCTGCAAAGCCACCCCGATGGCGCTCGCGTGGAGCTTTCGCGCCTGAGTAATGAACTCGAACGGCTGCATGAAAACCTGGATACCTGGATAAAGGAAGCCCCCACCGCCCACCCCGAAACCGGACAGCCATTGAGCGAGCTGGAACAACAGGCCCAGCAGCACAACCGCCGGTTGCTGGCACAGGAAATCCAGCAGAGCTGGCGTCGGCAAACGCAACGGGACCTCGAATCGACAGAGCACAGTGACCGCTATGTATTGCGGTTTGCCGAGCCGATTCTGGGTGAGCTGCCGGTGTTGACGGCCGACTTCAGTCACGTATCGCTGGTCGCCCTCGAAGGCAGTCACGCGGAGCAAGGTGTTCACGGTTTCCTGCAAAATTTCAGCGACCTTCGTCGCCTCGACTTGCGGCGCTTCTCCCTGACCACCCTACCCGACGCCATCCCTCGGATGACCAACCTCGACACATTGGTGCTGAACGAATGCTCGATCAGGATTGATGCTGACGCGTGGTCGAAACTGTCCTCATTGAACAAACTGGTGATGCTGGACCTGTTCCGTAATCCGATTGACGTGGCTCCCGATGTCGGCGCATTTACCGAACTCGTGCACCTGGACCTGAGCGCAACCGGTCTGACTGAAATCCCCGTCAGCGCTATCACGCACCCCAGACTCGATACGCTCATGCTGATCAATAACCGGATCACCGAGCTGCCCGAAGGGGTGTTCGACAGCGTGGTCTACGACAAGCGCGGCGTACACCTGTCGGACAACCCGCTCGTCGACAGCGCTCGGCAACTCGTCAAGCTGCACTACCTCGAAACCTCATACGATCTGGGCGTCTATGCCCCCGAGGCGGATATCGAACGAGCCAGGGCACTCTACCCGAACATGGAAGTCGAGCAGGCCAGCGACTTCGTCTACGAACTGCCTGGCACACTGGAAGAGGGCCGAGCAGCGTTGACCCAACTGGAGGAAGAACTGGCTCAATTGAGCAACGATCTGACGACATGGACAGCCGATCTGCCACCGCGCCATCCGCTAACGGGTGAACCCTTCAGTGACATGCAACAGTTTGTCGAACACGCCAATCGCGATGAATTCAAAGAGGCACTGCAACGTTGCTGGCAGCATGACGCAGACCTGGATGATTTCAATGAGTCGCTTGAGCCGACATTCGAACTCTCCATCCGCCCGGTCATCACCGGGGAACTGCCGACCCTCAGCGCTGACTTCAGTCATGTCTCGGCGCTGGAGCTGCACTGTGTCGATGGCGTGACGCGCATCGGGCGTTTTCTGGAATCCTTCCCGAACCTGAGAAGCCTGAGGCTGCGCGACTTCAACCTCGGTGACATTCCCGATGCGGTGTTCAAGATGGGGCGACTCAGGTCGCTGTCGATTCCCAACTGCCGCGTCAGTCTGTCAGTGCAGTCGGTCGGCGCATTGGCGGGAATGGAACAGCTCGAATACCTCGATCTGGGCCTCAACCCCTTGGGGCTGACACCCGACCTGAGTCAGATGCCGGACCTGGCGACCATTCTGCTCAACGACAGCGGCATCACCGACCTACCCGATGGCCTGCTACAACTGGCCGAACTGGACTGGGCAGACTTGAGCGGCAATGCAATCACCAACATGCCCAGCGACCTGTTGGAGTTGCCCGTGGAAGTGGCTGAGAACATTACGCTGAGGGGCAATCCGTTTACGGAGGAAAGCCTGTTGCGGCTGATCAGTTACTTCGAACGCACACGTGCCGACTTTGGCGTGGAAGAGGTGATCAATCGAGGTGAAATGAACGTATCCACCTCTGAGGGTTCCGAGATCGACGAATAGATCAGCCGCGCTCGGACGGCACCGACGACAACTCGAACGGGCTGCTGCTGCGCCGCTGGTTGCGATCTTCCCGCGGCGTGGCGCCGAAGAAGTTGCGGTAGGCGCTGGAGAAATGTGGCCCCGAGGAGAAGCCGCACGACAGGCCGATCTGGATGATCGACTTGCTGGTTTGCATCAACATCTGCCGGGCCTTGTTCAGGCGCAGTTCCAGGTAGTACTGGCTCGGCACGCGGTTGAGGTATTGCTTGAAGATCCGCTCCAACTGCCGACGGGACACGCACACGTGCTGGGCGATTTCGTCGGTGGTCAGCGGCTCTTCGATGTTGGCTTCCATCAGCAACACCGCCTGGGTGAGCTTCGGATGGCTGGAACCGAGGCGATTCTGCAGCGGAATGCGTTGGCGTTCGCCGCCTTCGCGGATGCGCTCGACCACCAGTTCTTCGGATACGGCGCCAGCGAGTTCGGCGCCGTGATCACGGGCCAGCACTGCCAGCAACAGGTCGAGCACCGACAGGCCGCCACACGCCGTCAGGCGATCGCGATCCCAGTCGAACAGATGGCTGGTGGCGATGACTTTCGGGAAACGCTCGGCGAAATCGTCCTGCCAGCGCCAGTGCACGGCAGCGCGATAACCGTCGAGCAAACCGAGTTGCGCCAACGGATAAACACCGGCGGACAAACCACCGATCACGCAACCGGCACGCACCAGTTGTTTCAGCGCACTGCTGAGCGCCGGCGCGAGGGTGGTCGGCGGCTCATCGGCGAGCAGGAACAGTTTCTGCAGGTTTTCGAGCTTGCCGGCCCAGGGTTCACCCGGCAATTGCCAGGCGCCTTCGGTCGACGGTTCGGCCTGCAGGAACGACAGTTCGTAGACCACGTCCGGATGCACACGCTGGGCAACACGCAAGGCCTCCTCAGCCAGCGCAAGCGTCAGTGCTTTAGTGCTGGGCCAAATCAGGAAACCAATTCGATGGGCAGTCATGGCGGGCAATCCGAAACGAAACAGTGATGAAGGCATGGGCCAATGCTAGCCCGTAAATGAACGCAAATCTCAAAACCTGTAGGAGCCGGCTTGCCGGCGATGGCGGTATGCCTGTGCCAGATATGCAAACTGGCTCACCGCTATCGCCGGCAAGCCAGCTCCTACAAGGGATCGGGGGCGGCCGTTAATTTGCGAAGCATGCACTATCCCGGTGCACAACGGCAGTCTTGATTATTTCAGGCTGCCAGAGAGGAATTGTTGCAGACGTTCGGACTGTGGATTGACCAGCACCTCACGCGGGTTGCCGCTTTCTTCGACGACACCTTTGTGCAGGAACACCAGCTGGTTCGACACTTCACGGGCGAAGCCCATTTCGTGGGTCACCACCACCATGGTCCGGCCTTCCTGGGCCAGGGCCTGCATCACCTTCAGCACGTCGCCGACCAGTTCCGGGTCGAGGGCCGAGGTCGGTTCGTCGAACAGCATCACCTCAGGTTCCATCGCCAGCGCACGGGCAATCGCCACGCGCTGCTGCTCGCCACCGGACATGTGGCCAGGGTAAGCGTCTTTACGATGTGCCACACCGACCTTGTTCAGGTAGTGCTCGGCTTTCTCGCGGGCTTCGGCCTTGGACATGCCGAGCACGTGGACCGGCGCTTCCATGATGTTTTCCATCGCGGTCATGTGCGACCACAGGTTGAAGTGCTGGAACACCATCGACAGACGCGAACGCATGCGTTGCAGCTGTTTCGGGTCAGCGGCTTTCAGCGCGCCGTCCTTGTTGGCAACCAGTTTCAGCTCTTCGTTGTTGAGCAGGATCTTGCCCGCGTGCGGCTGCTCCAGCAGGTTGATGCAGCGCAGGAAGGTACTTTTGCCGGAGCCACTGGAGCCGATGATGCTGATCACATCGCCAGCCGCCGCTTTCAGGGACACGCCCTTGAGCACTTCGTGACTGCCATAGCGTTTATGCAGGTCTTGGACTTCAAGTTTGTACATGCGGTCGGTTCTCACAAAAACAGTCAGTCAGTCGTTGAGCAAGCGCCCGTGACGCAGCGCTTCGCGCCCCGCCACCTTGGCCAGCCAGAAACCGGGTTGGGCATAACGCAGCCGTTCAATGGCAAACAGCACCCCGGACGTACCAGCACACACCGTGCTGACCCGATCCGATAACGGATCGATCACTTCAAAAATCTCGTCGCCGGCTTCGATCCACTCACCGGGTTTACGCAGAAAACTGATCACGCCCGGATGCGGCGCGAACAGCAATTCGGTGCCTTCGAACGGCATGCCTTCACACGCGTCCTGCGCAGGTTTCGGCCATTCGCCGCTGATCAAGCCTTGCTCGGCGAGGAACGCAAGAATGCCTTCGGCATAAGCCTCGGCGTCAGCGCGAGCGGTATCGGCCTGCCCCCCTAATTCAATAGTAGTCGCCAGGCACGCCAGTGGAATCTGCGCTTCAGGAAACTGACGGGACAGACGCAACCATGGCAGCGAGCAGGCTTCGTCGAAGGAGCTGCCGCCGGAATCTTCCGCCAGCAGGCCCACTTTCACATTCAGGTGCGCGGCGAGCGAACGCCATTGCGGCCAGTGTTGCGGCAACGCGTACATGTGCAGCGCGGCTTCGCAATCGCAGTGCAAATCGAGCACCACATCAGCGGTGCAGGCATGGCTGAGCAACACGCGCTGCATGCCTTGCAACTGGCTGCTCGCCTGCGGCAATGCCGCCAGGTGATCGCTCATGGCCTGACGGATCAAGCGGATGTTGGCGTGCGGATCGTCACCCAGATGGCCTTCGAGTTGGGCGGCCACTGGCGCGCTCAGCTCGACGAAATCGCGGTTGAAGTTCTTGCCGCTGCCCGCTTCGAAACGTCCTTGATGATTGCCTTGCAACAGCTGACCGAGGCCCAGTGGGTTGGCCACCGGCACCAGTTCGACCACACCGTTGAGCAGGCCCTGGGCTTCGAGTTCGGTCAGGCGCTTTTTCAGCTCCCAGGCCGTGCGCATGCCCGGCAATTCATCGGCGTGGAGGCTGGCCTGGATGTAGGCCTTGCGCTCGCCGCTACCGAAGCGGAACACCGAAATCTGGCGTTCGCTACCGAGATGGCTCCACGGCAATGGATGATCGATGCGTTCCATATCAGTGCTTCCGCGGGGCCAGGTAGCCCAGCCAGCGGCGCTCGGCCAGTTTGAACAGTTTCACCAGAATGAAGGTCAGGCACAGGTAGAACACACCCGCGGTGATGTACGCTTCGAACGGCAAGTAGAACTGAGCGTTGACCGTGCGCGCGGCACCGGTGATGTCGATCAGGGTCACGATGGACGCCAGACTGGTGGTCTGCAGCATCATGATCACTTCGTTGCTGTATTGCGGCAGCGCCCGGCGCAGGGCCGATGGCAGCAGAATCCGCTTGTACATCTTGAAGCGCGACATGCCCATGGCCTTGGCCGCTTCGATCTCACCGTTCGGCGTAGCGCGCAGGCTGCCGGCGATGATTTCTGCGGTGTAGGCGCTGGTGTTGATCGCGAAGGCCAGGCACGCACAGAACGTCGCGCTGGACAGCCACGGCCACAGGAAGCTTTCCCGCACCGCCTGGAATTGCGCCAGACCGTAGTAGATCAAAAACAGCTGCACCAGCATCGGCGTGCCGCGGATCACGTAGGTGAAGAGCCAGGCAGTCATGTTGACGGCCGCGTTCTTCGAGACGCGCATCAGCCCCAGCGGCAAGGCCGCCAGCAGACCAAAAAACAGCGACAGTGCGAGCAATTTGAGGGTGGTCACCAGGCCGCCGAGGTACAGCGGCAGGGCCTCCCAAATGACGTTGTAGTCGAAGATCATAGATCAGCCGCCCTTACGCCTACCGAGTAGCGCTTCTCAAGGTGACGCAATGCCAGCAACGAGACACTGGTGATCACCAGGTACATCGCCGCCACTGCGAGGAAGAAGGTGAAAGGCTCGCGGGTGGCATCTGCCGCCTGCTTGGCCTTGAACATCATGTCTTGCAGACCCACCACCGAAATCAGCGCGGTGGCCTTGGTCAGTACCAGCCAGTTGTTGGTGAAGCCCGGAATCGCCAGGCGAATCATCTGCGGCACCAACACCCGGAAGAACACCTGGAAGCTGCTCATGCCGTACGCCATACCGGCTTCGGCCTGCCCCTTCGGGATCGCCATGAAGGCGCCACGGAAGGTTTCCGACAGGTACGCACCGAAGATGAAACCCAGGGTGCCGATACCGGCGGCCAACGGGTTCAGGTCGATGTAATCGTCATAGCCGAGCATCGGTGCGACGCGGTTGAGCAGGTCCTGACCGCCGTAGAAAATCAGCAGGATCAGCACCAGATCGGGAATCCCGCGGATTACCGTGGAATACAGATCGCCCAGCCAGGCCAGCCAACGCACCGGCGACAGACGCAGCGCAACGCCGATCAGCCCCAGGACGATGGCCAGGGCCATGGACGACAAGGCGAGCTGAAGCGTCAGCCATGCGCCATCGAGGATGACAGCCCCGTAGCCTTTCAACATGATTCAGATCCTCGAAAGTTGGGATGAAAAAATGGCGCAAACCTCAGAGATCCTGCTGCTTGCGCCATTCGGACTTGTCGCCGGGACGTGTTACTTGCCGTAGATATCGAAGTCGAAGTACTTGTCCTGGATCTGCTTGTACTTGCCGTTCTCGCGAATGGCAGTGATCGCGGTGTTGACCTTGTCTTTCAGCGCATCACCCTTGCGAACAGCAATACCTACGCCGTCGCCGAAGTATTTGACGTCGGTGAAGGCCGGGCCCACGAAAGCAAAACCTTTGCCGGCGTCGGTTTTCAGGAAACCGTCATTCAGCAGCGTAGCGTCTGCCACGGTGCCGTCGAGGCGACCGGCAGCGACGTCGAGGTAAATTTCGTTCTGCGAACCGTACGGCTTGACCTCGGCACCCAGCGGAGCCAGGACTTCGCGGGCGAAACGCTCGTGGATCGAACCACGCTGCACGCCGATGTTCTTGCCCTTCAGCTCGGTCAGGCCTTCGCTGACTTGAGTGCCGGCCTTCATGACCAGGCGAGCCGGGGTGTTGTAGTACTTGTTGGTGAAGTCCACGGACTTCTTGCGGTCTTCAGTGATCGACATGGACGACAGAATGGCGTCGATCTTGCGCACTTTGAGTGCCGGGATCAGACCGTCGAACTCTTGCTCGACCCAGACGCACTTGACCTTCATCTCTTCGCACAATGCGTTGCCGATGTCGTAGTCGAAACCAACGATGCTGCCGTCCGGTGCTTTGGAAGCAAACGGAGGGTAAGCCGCTTCGATGCCAATTTTCAGAGGCTTTTCATCGGCGAAGGTTGGCAGGGACAGCACGGACAGTGCCAGGGCGCCAAGCAGCACGAGTTTCTTCATCTTGGGACTCCATCGGTAAAGGGCTAAAACGGCAGAGTGAGCAACAGCCCATTATGCGAATGAGTAAAACCGGAAAGCGGTTGCTGCGTCCTGGGAAACCGGCGTTGTTTTCAACGCGAGCAACGACGAGCGAGTGATCGGCATTCTAACGACAGGCCCGAAGCCGATATTTCTTCAATGCGACAACAAATTACAGAAGCACCGAGAAAGCCGTTTAGGCACGTTGACAGCCTTGCAATTTCATGCAAGAGCAAAAGACAGTGAACCGATCTATATTGCAAATTGCGGGCCTATTATTCGCAAAGCCTTCTAATCCGGCAAGCGCAGCGTGGGTTCTTATTTTTTTGCGGGGTTGAAATGCATTGATGCGGGGTTATGGCGTTTCGCAATGCCCCGTATCGGCGCAGGCGGTTACACATTCAGTTACTTGAAGGGTCGTGGGTAACAGTGAGAAATGGACTACAGGGGAAGCCGATAATTATTGGGCGTTGTTTATGCGGTGTCTGACAGTCCGCCTTCGCGGGCAAGCCTCGCTCCTACAGGATTCAGGTACTCCTCCCCCCCTGTAGGAGCGAGGCTTGCCCGCGAAGAGGCCCTAACTGCCAATACAAAACCTCAGGCAATAAAAAGCCCCACCAGACTCAACACCTGGCAGGGCTTCGATAACGCCAAACGCTACTTACGCAACATTCATCGTCTTGTGCGTATCAATCAAATGCTGCACCACACCCGGATCCGCCAGGGTCGAAATATCCCCCAACCCATCATATTCAGCGGTCGCAATCTTGCGCAGAATCCGGCGCATGATCTTGCCCGAACGCGTCTTCGGCAGCCCCGGCGCCCACTGGATCACATCCGGCGAAGCAATCGGGCCAATCTCTTTACGCACCCAGTTCTTCAGTTCCAGACGCAATTGCTCGCTCGTCTCTTCGCCAGCGATCAACGTGACGTAGACATAAATGCCCTGCCCCTTGATGTCGTGCGGCACACCGACCACGGCGGCTTCAGCGACTTTCGGGTGCGCAACCATCGCGCTCTCGATCTCGGCGGTGCCCATGCGGTGGCCAGACACGTTGAGCACGTCGTCCACACGGCCGGTGATCCAGTAGTAACCGTCCTCGTCACGACGCGCACCGTCACCGGTGAAGTACATGCCGCGGAAGGTTTTGAAGTAGGTGTCGACGAAACGGTCATGGTCGCCATACAGCGTGCGCGCCTGGCCTGGCCACGAATCGAGAATCACCAGGTTACCCTCGGCGACGCCTTCGATGATGTTGCCCAGGTTGTCCACCAGCGCCGGCACCACGCCGAAGAACGGACGCGCCGCCGAACCAGGTTTTAGCGCGTGAGCGCCCGGCAACGGGCTCATCATGTTGCCGCCGGTTTCGGTCTGCCACCAGGTATCAACGATCGGGCAACGGGATTGACCGACGTTCTTGTAGTACCAGTCCCACGCTTCCGGGTTGATCGGCTCACCGACCGAACCCAGCAGACGCAAGCTGCTGCCGTCAGCACCTTCAACAGCGGCCTTGCCCGACGCCATCATTGCGCGGATCGCGGTCGGCGCGGTGTAGAGGATGTTGACCTTGTGCTTGTCGACGATCTTCGCCACCCGGGTGATGTCCGGGTAGTTCGGCACGCCTTCGAACAGCAGCGTGGTCGCGCCGTTGGCCAGCGGGCCATAGACGATGTAGCTGTGGCCGGTGACCCAGCCGACGTCGGCGGTGCACCAGTAGATTTCGCCCGGGCGGTAGTCGAACACGCGCTCGTGAGTCATGGCCGCGTACAGCAAGTAGCCGCCAGTGGTGTGTTGCACGCCCTTCGGCTTGCCGGTGGAACCGGAGGTGTAAAGGATGAACAGCGCTTCTTCGGCGCCCATCTCTTTCGGCGCGCAGACACTGCCCGCCACTTTCATCAGGTCTTCAAACCAGATGTCGCGATGCTGGTTCCACTTGATGTCGCCACCGGTGCGCTTGCACACGATGACTTTCTGAATGCTGCTGGTTTCCGGGTTGGTCAGCGCGTCGTCGACGTTGGACTTGAGCGGGATTTTCTTGCCGGCACGAATGCCTTCGTCAGCGGTGATCACCACTTTCGAGCGGCAGTCGATGATGCGACCAGCCAGGGCTTCCGGCGAGAAACCACCGAACACCACCGAGTGAATCGCGCCGATCCGGGTGCAGGCCAGCATGGCGACCACGGCTTCCGGAATCATCGGCATATAGATAGTCACCACGTCGCCGCGGTGCACATCCTGGCCACGCAAGGCGTTGGCGAACTTGCAGACTTGTTCGTGCAGCTCGCGGTAGGTGATGTTGCGGCTTTCGGAAGGGTCATCCCCTTCCCAAATGATCGCGACTTGATCGCCGCGCTCGGCCAGATGACGGTCGAGGCAGTTGTAGGAAACGTTCAGGGTGCCGTCGGCGAACCATTTGATGTCGACATGGTGATCGTCGAAGGACGTCTGCTTCACCGTGGTGAAAGGCTTGATCCAGTCGAGGCGCTTGGCTTGCTCGCGCCAGAAACCGTCAGGGTTGACGACCGACTGCTGGTACATGGCTTTGTAGGTTGCCTCGTCGGTCAGCGTGTTGGCTGCTACCTCGGGACGAACGGGATACAGAGAAGCCGCACTCATCTTTCTTACCTCGGTGGAATAGTTGTTTTTGTATGGCCCTGTTGTAGCCCGGGCCGGGCCTATAGAACCATTCGACGATGGTAGTAACAAGCCCCTACAAATTATCGTGATAACCCCGAAATGCCTCCGCTAAACCCTGTAGGAGCCGGCTTGCCGGCGATGGTCGCCAACGATAACGCGCCAATCCTGACACCCCGTAGCGCTCTCAGGTTTATCGCCAGCAAGCTGGCTCCTACAAGGAATGATCGATTCCCCAACAACGTTATTCGGTGATTGTTACGAAATCTGTCAAAGGTGTTTATCAAAACCCCACCTATATGAATGCCACCCCCACGCCTAAAATCCACCTCGCCAACAAGGCAAACCCTGATTAACCAAGTTGCAGCCCCCACGAAGGCAGTTAATCAAAACACCGGTAACCAAGTTCCACACGCAACCCCAAAAAGGTTGCGTGACCCCACTCGACCTCTAAAAGGTAAAACCGAAATGAAAGCTTTATTAGTTCTGGCCCTCTCCAGCCTGTGCGCAACCGCCATGGCAGACGAGGTCCCGACTGATGTCGCACAGCAACAACCGGCCATCGAGGAATACACTTACTCCACTCACCTCGATATCGCCAAAGTTGTCTCCATGAGTGAAATCCCCAATGTGTGCGAAGTTGTTCCCATGAAAATGGAATACGACGACTCCAAAGGCCAACGCCACATTCTGCGCTACAGCATCATGGGTAACGGCTGCTCCAACGGCTGATCACCCACACTCCCCAAAACGGTTCGACCCAATGCCCGATCATCACACCGACCTGTAGGAGCCAGCTTGCTGGCGAAAGCAGTCGACGCAATGTTCCAGGCAGTCAATGCGCCGAACCGTATAGATCGATTTATACGATAGCTTTCAGCATTTATTTGCGCTTTTTAATCGAATCTATCGGCGTAGTATGAATTCCACACCAAGGCACACAACGCCAACGAACCTGGAGCAACGACCATGAAAACCAAACTGATCCTCGCCCTGACCCTGTCTGTACTGGCCGCCAACACCTTCGCCGCCGACGGTTACGACCGCACAGGTTCTGCCACTTTCACCACCGAAGCCGCTGTCGCTTCTGACGGTTACGACCACACCGGCTCGGCCAAAGTCGCCGCCGATGGTGCCGATCACGTCGGTGCAGGCAAACTCGCTTCCGATGGTTTTGATCACACCGGCGCCGCCAAAGTCGCTGCCGATGGTGCCGACCATGTCGGTGCAGGCAAACTCGCCGCCGATGGCGCAGACCACGTCGGTGCCGCTCGCCTGAGCTGATCATCGAGCGTGACTGACAGCCCGACTTCGGTCGGGCTTAGTTGTGTCTGAGGCCTGCGAAAACCGACTCAAAACACAACATGTAGTGAAAAACTCGATTTTTTGTCTATTTTTTGAACAAAAAAGTAGCACGTCAAAATTTAAGAAAAAAAATCTGCGCCCGCGATCTCCAGCCAAAGCCCTGTAAACCCTCGCTCCGACCGAAAAACCCTCCTTCTCGACCGCTCCATGCGCGGATTCGCCCCACCACGGCCGCAAAAATTTCCCTATAATGCCGGCTTAAACGGGCCTGCAATATTCCCTTACAGGGATGACAGCCAGTCCGAAGCCCAGGCCGACGTCGTCAACGACTGCAGCGCCATCAGCGGCTCTCGGAACCCCGTACAAAATTATGTTTATTTGCCTGCGTGTACCGCTGCAAAAAACGCTATCAAACGCGGCCAGACCGGTCGTGTGAAAAACCAACCAATCAGTTTTCACACGGGCATCTGGCCCTCACGCAGGAGACGACACGTCATGCTGAGCTGGGACGAATTCGACAAAGAAGACAGCGGCGAGACCGTGGTAAAAGGCGCCAACGCCGGCCACGCGACTGAAGCCAACATGGACCGCCTCGACACCGCCGGTGGTGTTGCCGCTCAAGAAGCTCGCGCTGTAACCGCGTCCGACTCCGCCGCCATCGCTCGCGCCAAGGCTGCCCTCGACAACCTCGACATCGCCGAAGGCCTCGCCGAACTCGAAGGCGCCTCCGCCCGTGTCGCCGTTGACGAAAAGCGCATGATCAACTGCCGCGCCGACCTCAACCAACTCGTACCGTTCAAGTACGACTGGGCCTGGCAAAAGTATCTGGACGGTTGCGCAAACCACTGGATGCCGCAAGAAGTCAACATGACCGCCGACATCGCCCTCTGGAAAGACCCGGAAGGCCTGACCGACGACGAGCGCCGCATCGTCATGCGCAACCTCGGCTTCTTCTCCACCGCCGACTCCCTGGTTGCCAACAACCTGGTCCTGGCCGTGTACCGCCTGATCACCAACCCGGAATGCCGCCAGTACATCCTGCGCCAGGCTTTCGAAGAAGCGATCCACACCCACGCCTACCAGTACTGCATCGAATCGCTGGCCATGGATGAAGGCGAAATCTTCAACATGTACCACGAGATCCCATCGGTCGCGAAAAAAGCCACCTGGGGCCTGAAGTACACCCGTTCGATCTCCGATCCGAAGTTCGAAACCGGCACCGTCGAAACCGACAAAGAACTGCTGCGCAACCTGATCGCCTACTACTGCGTTCTGGAAGGCATCTTCTTCTACTGCGGCTTCACCCAAATCCTCTCCATGGGCCGCCGCAACAAAATGACCGGCGTCGCCGAGCAGTTCCAATACATCCTGCGCGACGAATCCATGCACCTGAACTTCGGCATCGACGTGATCAACCAGATCAAAATCGAAAACCCGCATTTGTGGGATGCTGAAATGAAGGAAGAGGCTTCGCAGATGATTCTGCAGGGGACTCAGCTTGAGATCGAATATGCTCGGGATACCATGCCTCGCGGCGTGTTGGGCATGAACGCGGCGATGATGGAGGACTACCTGAAGTTCATCGCTAACCGTCGTTTGTCGCAGATTGGTTTGAAGGAAGAGTATCCAGGGACGACTAACCCGTTCCCTTGGATGAGCGAGATTATGGACTTGAAGAAAGAGAAGAATTTCTTTGAGACTCGGGTTATTGAATACCAAACCGGTGGTGCGCTTAGCTGGGATTGATTTCCGAGCTCGCTCAAAATCATTAATCCGTGAAACGCTGTCATTGATCGTGAAACGGACGCACCAAAAAAGGGCTGCCAAATGGCAGCCCTTTTTTATTCTTCAGAGATTTATGTTCATTTCGTAGGAAGTGACCGATTACTCAGGGTCGTATTCCGGACGATCGGTAGATTACTTCTCGGAAAACTTCGTGTTCATAGGTCAACTCGCTACGGATCTCGGCCTTCCCAGAACGACGCTTTCAGCAAAACTCATTCACCTAGGGATAGCTCCGATTTCTGGGCCGGATCTCGATGGAGGGCTTATAACCGTTTACCGCCGCGAAGACATCAATCGCGAGGTCAGAGCCGCTCTGCAAAACGTTTCTCACTACAAATCCAACGCGGGTAGAAAAACCAAAGGCTCCGCCAGCTTCACGGGAGAGGAATCTACATCAAGCACTGATACAGCACGCGCTCTTGGGTTTGTACTGCACGACTTGAAGCATCTCGAACGACAGGGCTTTATTAGCCGAGCTAAAAATCTGAAGACTGGCCGCCATTTCACTAGCAGCTCGGTGGCTAATGCCAAAGCACAGCTTGAGAAGATGATCCCGCTTAAACGTTTTTCAGCTCAGCTCGGCATGACTCCACAGACGTTCTCCAGAAGATTTATCCAAAGCGACTTTCTGAAGTACCTCCGCATAGGGAGCAAAACCCTAGTATCCATAGAGCAAATCCGTCGAGTGCAAGAGCACCGTGAGCTATTCATGAGCTTCTGCGAAGCGGATGAATTTCTAGGTGCCTCAATCGGCCACACCGCTAACCTTGTAAGACAGAAAAGGCTCAACCCCGTACACCCGCATGAGACCGGGTATATTTCTACAGTTCGCCTTCTGCGCCGACATGATGTTATCGAAATAAAATAACCCCCTCCTACGCAAAAACCAGTAGTGTCCAGCTACTGGAAATCCCCATGAAAAAACGAGCAAAATCAATTTCATAAATTAGCGCGAAAAATGTTCATAAATTCGCGAAATAATGAAAAAAGAATTTCGCCTCTAGTGAAAAAATTCTCTAAAGGCCTTGGTTTACGGGACCACCGTTTCGTAGGCCAATGACGATGAGCGGAGCTCGCCACGATTTGATGATTGCAATCTGAATCGTCGAATCGAAAAAGCAAAAGCCCCGATCTGATCGGGGCTTTTTTGTTGGGGGATGAGTAATCCTTTTTAATCCCTACGTCGCTACGCCAAAACTCCTACAGATCTTCCAGCCACTTCCGCATTGATGCCCATTCAAAGCACCTCTAAGCTCAATTGCAGGTGCCTAAGAAACGCCCAACGTAGAAGCTACTCCGTCAAACAGTAATCGCGCATGTCTCGAAGACTTACGTACGATTTTCTGTTTGAAGAGAACGCTTGTTGGGATTTTTTTAAGTCCTCTACGTCGGGTTTTGGCCCTCTCAAAATTCACACGTAGAGGTAATGGATATGCCGACACAAAGACCACTCCGCTCATCCTCCTTCCCGGAGATCGGTCATGTCTGATCCGATCATTCCAACACGTTTCGTACGCCAAAACCTCCACCTCCATGCGCTCCTTTTGGAAAACCAGCCATGGCTCTGCGCCCGCGATCTGGGTCGGCTGATGGGCTTCCATCTGAGTGATCGTGTAGTCAACAAACTGGATCAGGATCAGCGGCGGACCTTGCGGATTGAATATTACGGACAATTTGAGCAGCGGTTAATGCTAAGCGAATCCGGGGCTTATGCGCTGTTGGTGTATCACTACGCGCCGGGGAACCGGTTGTTGCGTGAGTGGTTGACCCACCAAGTGGTCCCGGCCTTGCGCGATGCGGGCCAGCCGAAGAATACGGATCGGCCAATGTTAAGTTTGTTGGATTGGCCGGAGATGTCGTTGAGTCTGTTGCATTGGCAGGATGAAGGTTGGATTCGGCTGCGGGACATGCCCTACCTCTTGCACGATAAGCCGCAACTACAAGTTATGGGGGTTGATCCTTGGTGGCGGAGGGTTGTGCAAATGCTTCTATCGTCGAAGCATTTACCTAGGTTAAATCGTCGAAAACCCATCGACCATTGAGAAGACCTTTCAGTTGCTCAACGCTCAGCAACTGTTGGGGTTTCCTATGAACAATCGCGTGGCAATTCGCACAGAGTGGGATCAAGTCAGTCGCTGGATCGACAACCTGGTCCTCGTCAAATTCGGAAATGGGCTTCACATGGTGCACATGAATAAAGCCTTTTGCATGTGCGCCATACGCTTTCTCGAAATCAAAATCACAGGCTTTGCATCGAAGCCCATGAATAGCGATTGCCTGAAGCCGAAGCTTTGGGCTGCGCTCATACCTCACACCGTAATAGGCGATTTTTTTCCCTTCAGTCCCGATAACACTAGTCTCAAATTCCTGCGCACTATCGATTAGGCTGAAATCGAAGGCCTGCTCCACCTGTAGCTTCGCACGGGAACAGATGTCGTCAAACACCATCTGGTCAATAAACCGGACACCATTACGCCAGTAATTACTCTTCAGTTTTTCGGGAATCTGCTCGAGGTATTCTCCGTCGAGTTTAATGGGAACCGCAGATTCAAAGCGCCTGAAGCCCTCAATGACAGCGAACAAATCACCTCGTGTGCTGTTCTCATCCGCATGAACCTTTCCGATTCGAGCAACACCAAAATAATGAGGGCTGGCACTCAGACGCTGATCCGAAAAAGCCTTGTTTATCATCTTCCCTTTGTAATACAGCACCGCCGTTCCTTCAGTCAGAATTGCTCGATACTGTTTCGGAAAGTGATATAGGACACCGGTTTCATCGGCCCACTTCGATTCATCATTTTCGGCAATGACAGCTGGCATCCACTCATCCCCCTATAAGAGGATGAAGACTACCAAAATTACGGAATTCTCCTACACGATTAGCGGAAAGATTTCGCAATCAGTTCAATCCAGAATCTCGAGAGCAGCGGCGGCGCATACGTCGCACCTACAGCTCTCACCAGGCTATGACATCGTGTGGAAAATGAAGATGTTGGCGCGACTAAGATGAATTAAAAGGTGCGCCATCACCCGCCTCCCGCTATTAATACCCGTCCCCACTCAAGGACCCGAGCCCGCCATGAAATTCGACCTCGCCTACTGCCTCAGTCTCGACGACAAGTTGTCGATCTATGACGTGCGCGATTTGAATTTCGACGAGACCATGGATTTCGATTCCGCCAAGGAACATTTCCAATGCCCCAACGACGCATGCAGGGCGGCGTTCGATGCGGCAAACGTGTTGACGACATTCAACGCCAAAAACGTGAATTACGTTCGCACCCCGCACTTCAAGAACACGCCCAGCACCCGGCATGTGGCGGATTGTCCTTATGTCAGTCTCAAGACGCCGGCGTCCGGAGTGGACGCGGACGGTGCGGAAACGGATGACAGTCGCGAGGAGCATTTCCCGTCGGAATTGTTGCTGACTCGGCGTCAGTATGTGCGTAAGCCATCGAACCCGGCGGTGACGGCGGATGTAACGCGGGACGATCCGAAACCTCTTACACCGCCCAGCGATACCGAGCACCAAAGCCACGAATCAGCGCCGGACAAGACCAGTATCTTCGCCCACCCAGTGGAGTGTTTTGTGTCGAACTTCGAGGACAAGGAGTTGCTCAAGCGCGTGCCGCTGAAGATTGGCGAGCACACGGCGCCTTATGGGTCGTTCTTCAAGAAGGTCGAATACCTGACGGACAACAAGGGGCTGATTTACTGGGGCAAGATCAAGGAGATCAAGGATTACACGCAGAGCTTTCGCATCGATTTCGAGCAGAAGGTCTGGTTCAAGCAAGCGGATGAGGCGAAGAAGAAGCCTTATTCGGTCAACGTTTACTTGAGCAAGAAGTTGATCGAGAACTACCGCAAGCGCAAAGCGTTTCTGGAAGAGATCAAGCACGCCATCGACAGTGAAGCGGAGCTGTATTGCTTCTTTTATGGCGTGACGCCGGAGTTGAAGCAGGTGCCGAGCAAGAAAAACCCCGAGCAGACGTTCGGGGTGTTCAGTGCGAATATCGAGAACCTGGATCACTTCATTATTCGCGAGGCGCCGGGGTTGGAGGCGAAGTGACGGTGTTCAATTCAGGCACATGCTGAGCATCACCACGATCAGCAAACCGATGTACACCCGCGCATGCGTCCGATCCGGAATCCGCCCGATCCACGGCGTGGCCAATCGAATCCCCACCAACGATCCCATCGTCAAAACTGCAAACGCCAACAGATCCACATAACCGACAAACCACGCTCCCAAATCAAAATCGCTAAACCCCGCCATCGCCATGTAAGTCACCGTCCCGGCCAACGCCACGGGCAGGCTTAGCGGATTGGCCATCGACGTTGCCTGACTCATGCTCAACCCGCATCGACGCAACAATGGCACGGTCATGACGCTGCCGCCTACGCCGAGAAACGTGGCGATGGCGCCGATTCCTACGCCGCCACCAGAAACTTCCGCCCTCCCCAATCGCCGTGGGATTGCGTTATCAGCGTGTGTAAGAAAACCGCGTCTGAACAGACAATCCACAATGGTCACGCCCAGGTAAGCAATGAACGCATACCGAATCACCTCGCCACTCACCCACATCGCCGCCACCGCTCCGCCCACCGCGCCCAACCCGATGAACCCGCCCAACGGCCACAGGTAATGGCGAATCAGATTACCGGCGCGGTGATGTTTTCCGGTGGCGACCAGGGCGTTGACGATCATCACGCAGGTCGAGGTGGCGACGGCGATGTGCATTGCCGATTGGCCGATGGGATCGTCGGCACCGTGGCTGGCCATGAGCATGCGGTACAGCAATGGCACGACGACGAAGCCGCCGCCGAAGCCGAACAGCACGGCGGTGATGCCGGTCATGCAGCCGAAGAGTGTCAGCAGGAGGTAGAACATTGTGCGTCGTCCGTTGGTTGAGAGTGGTCGACGATAGAGCGATGTGGCTTGGCCTGCCTCAGCAAGTGAGCCAATAATGTTTGTGTTTACGCCAACTGCTGGAAGCCGCTTGATGCGCAATGTTTCGATTAATTTGCTGGATGACACGCCTCGGTCGGTGGTGGCGATCGGTACGGATTATTCCTACGGGCATGTGCTGCCTAGTCATACGCATAGACGGGCGCAGTTGTTGTACGGCGCCACCGGGGTGATGCAGGTCGGCACGCACGATGGCAACTGGGTGGTGCCGCCGCAGCGGGCGGTGTGGATTCCGGCGGGGGTGGCGCATGAGGTGTTGATGCTGGGGGTGAGCACTCGCAGTTTGTACATCGAGCCGGGTGCTGTGGACTTGGGCGAGCGTTGTCAGGTGATCAGTGTTTCGCCGTTGATGCGGCATTTGCTGATGGAGGCGGTGGAGGTTCCGCTGGCGTACGACGAGGCCGGGCGCGATGGCGCGTTGATCGCGTTGCTGCTGCATGAGCTGGCGCGCAGTGCTCACTTGCCGTTGCACATTCCGCTGCCGGTCGATGAGCGGCTGCTTGGGTTGTGCCAGGGCTTCTTGCAGCGACCCGATGTTCATCAATCGCCGCAGCAATGGGCCGATCAGATGCACGTCAGTCTGCGCACGTTCAATCGGCTGTTTCGCCAGCAAACCGACCTGAGTTTCAGCCAGTGGCGGCAGCGCGCCTGCGTGGTGCTGGCCTTGGCGCGATTGGCGGTGGGTGAGCCGGTGACGCGGATTGCGCTGGATTTCGGTTATGACAGCCCGGCGGCGTTTTCGACGATGTTTCGTCGTGTGTTGGGTCAGGCGCCGTCCGTCTGGTTGGCAGGGGCGAAATAGCAGAATTCAAAAAATGAATTTGATCCGGGCGTAAAACAACTGTACAAAAACACAGTACATTTTGAATCAGCACTCTCGAGCCCGGAGAACACCATGGCCTCTTATGCGATGAAAATCACCCTGGAACGTATCGCCCTCTTCCAATTCACCCCCGCCCATTGCGCCCAGGCCCGGGCGATGTTGGGTTGGAGCGTTGATGAGCTGTCTCGGGAGTCTGGCGTTTTGGTTGATGTGATTGAGCGATTTGAGGCCCGGCGCGATGTGCCGGATGCTGATCGACTGGCGTTGGCGTATCGGTTTGAGTCGCAGGGGTTGGTGTTCTTCCCGGGGTTTGCGCCGGGGCGGGGGATGAGTGTTAGAG
>NZ_JAGYFX010000075.1:0-29716 GCF_019946615.1 Pseudomonas sp. BF-R-01 | reverse complement strand
CTCTCCGTCGTCGGCAGCGTCAGATGTGTATAGGAGACAGATGTTAAACCGCCTTCGCGAGCAAGCCCGCTCCCACAGGTAAGCAGAGTGCAGCCTTTACATCGTGATCAGGCAGGCACTTCGTCGAGCATCAGGCGCTGACGCACCACATCGACCAGTTTGTCCGGCTGGAATTTGGAGAGGAAGTTGTCACAACCAACCTTCTTGACCATCGAGTCGTTGAAACTGCCGGACAACGAGGTGTGCAGAACCACGTAGAGGCCGCGCAGACGCGGATCGTTACGGATCTCGGTGGTCAGGCGATAGCCGTCCATTTCCGGCATCTCGGCGTCGGTGAAGATCATCAGCAATTTGTCGGTCATGTTAACGCCGGTATCCGCCCAGCCCTTGAGCATGTTCAGCGCTTTCAAGCCATCGCTGGCGATGTGCATCTTCACGCCCAACTGGCCGAGGGTGTCGCGCAACTGCGAGAGCGCCACGTTGGAGTCGTCCACCAGCAGCACTTCACGGCCACGGGCGCGCTCCAGTATTGGATCGTCGAGTTTGTCGCGGGATACCTTGGCGTTGTACGGAACGATTTCGGCGAGGACTTTCTCGACGTCGATAATCTCCACCAACTGATCATCGACCTTGCTGATGGCAGTCAGGTAATGCTGACGGCCGGCGCTGGTCGGCGGCGGCAGAATGGCTTCCCAGTTCATGTTGACGATGCGGTCCACACCGCCAACCAGGAAAGCCTGCACGGAGCGGTTATACTCGGTGACGATGATCGTGCTGGTAGGGCTCGGCACCAGCGGACGCATGCCGATGGCCTGGGACAGGTCGATCACCGGCAACGTCTGGCCACGCAGGTTGACCACGCCGCAGACAAACGGATGGCGCTGGGGCATCAGGGTCAGTTTCGGCAGTTGCAGCACTTCCTGCACTTTGAAAACGTTGATCGCGAACAATTGCCGCCCAGCCAGGCGGAACATGAGAATTTCCAGGCGATTCTCACCCACCAGTTGCGTGCGTTGGTCTACCGTGTCGAGAATGCCGGCCATCAATGACTCCTGGTACTTGTTCTGATGAATTCACTAAAGAGGGTTATCGGCTGTTTTTTCAGGACCTTGACCCCGATGCAAAATGCCACGCTCAGGCATTGATGTCACATTAACATCATGCTTTACTGGCGCCATCACTTCATCTGCTTCACTCCCTGCGGCGCGACCCTGTTTCGTCCATTAGGTTCCCGTGCGTAAGGGATTCCCCTAGTAACAATCAGGCCCAACCTGATATTCGCAATATCCAATAGCCATTAATGTGACGCCATTCTCATTGCATGAACGGAGTCAGGCTTTTGTGTGCGATCGCAGGTCAGTGGCCATCCACCCTCTTGAACTCCTCCGCCTGCAGACAGCCCGGCTGGAGCGCGATCTCACGACGGCACGGCAACGCCATGGCGCAGATCATTCTCGCTGACACACACGACATTCCCTCATTTGACATGACGTTGTGGAGATAAGCATGCCGAACGACCGTAACGACTGGGCCAAGCGGTTCCCGGAGTTCCTCGCCGAAGCTGAAACACTCCTGGCCAAATCCGAGGAGTGCCTGAGTCATTTGCAACTGATCAGCAATGACAAGGACGCCATCGAATGCATGCTCAGTACCCTGCTCAAGCTGGCCAACAAGGCCGACGCCCTCGCCCTGGTCGCCGTTTCGGAGTTTTCGCTGCACATTCATGGCCTGCTGAACCATGCCCAAAACCACGTCGACCTGCATGCTCAGGCGCTGGATGCGTTGAAAGACTGCTTCACATTGATGGCCTGGCAACTCGAACTGATCGATCAGACCACCGGCCAACTCAGCCTCGACGACAGTGAACAAACCTCATTGATCGAAGCCTTTGCCTACCAGGTCGGGCAAAACCAGTTTCAGCCACCGGTTAATTCCAAACCGTTCCGGCTCGTTTCCTTTACGGAACGGCAGGCTTAATTTCACCCGATAATTACTCCGTGGTTTGTATTCATATTGCCAAGATGTCGCTCTGTAACTTGATCACGCTCATGTCGCAATTGAATATTTCATGCCTGTCAACGACAGCCCGATACAAGTAACTATTCCCTTCCTGCCGATAAACTTTTCCATTGTGGAACTATCGTCCAAAACCTTTATTTCCTGACTCTATAGACATATATACCGAACGCGACCAACGGTATGTTAAGTGGTATTATGCCGACCATTAGTTGACGTCAATTAATGGCAGAGTGACTCAGACAGAGACCCGTCAGTCCATTAGACCGGTCTGCCCGCAGCGAACATCCATTGGCTCCATCCGTTATGTACGCCAGCCTCAAGTCAATCACCATGTGGCCCCCCTCCCGAGTAAACGCGCGTCGGTTCACGCTTTTGTTGTGTACCTGCTCGGCGCTCGGCAGCCTGCTGATCTATGGCCTGTCCACACGCTTGCCGTTAAGTCTGCTGCTGCTCAATATTGCAGCGCTGACGTGCGTCTGGGTGCAGCATCGCCTGTCGCGCAAGTCGATAAAGTTCGAGCCTCAAGAGCTCGCCGACCGTTTATTGAAGGTTCAGGAGAACGAGCGCCACCGGCTCAGTCGTGAACTGCATGACGATATTGGCCAGTTATTGACCGCGGCAAAACTTCAAAGTGAATGGCTCAAACGCCGAATGCCCGAAGAACTGCAAGAGCAATGCGCGGTGCTCTGCGGCACGCTGGAAGAAACCCTGACCAAAGTACGTGACGTATCGGCCATCCTCAACCCCAGACAGTTGACCAGCCTGGGGCTGGAAGCCAGCCTGCGAGCGCATTTGCTCAAGACACTGGGCAATACGACGGTGAACTGGAGCCTGGAATGCCATTCACGCTTGACCGGCATCCCTGAAGAAATGGCGGTGGCCGCCTTTCGAATCACCCAGGAAGCGGTGACCAACATACTGCGCCACGCCGAGGCGAAAAATCTGTTGGTCCGCCTGCAACGCCAGCCTCAAGGCTTGACGCTGTTGATCAGCGACGACGGCCTGGGTTTCGCGCCGGCGACGGATCCGGGTCGTGAGGGCCAGCGCGGAATGGCCGGAATGTCGGAACGTATCGATCAACTGGGCGGTACATTGACCGTCACCAGCGAACCGGGCAAAGGTACTCAAATCGAAGCTCTCTTCCCCTGGGCGCCACGTGCGCTCGAACGGGCCAGTACGAATAAGGTTATGCGTTGACTTGTAACTTACTTCTGGTGGATGACCACTCGCTTATCAGGGCTGGCGTGCGCGCTCTGGTGCTGGATATTCCCGGCTACGCCGTCATCGGCGAGGCCAATGACGGCTCGCAGCTGCTCGAAATGGTCGAGCATCTGTCCCCGGACATCGTGCTGCTGGATATTTCCATGAAGGAAACCGGTGGCCTTGAAGCCTTGCAGCGCCTCAAGCGCGTGCGCCCGCAAAGCAAGGTGCTGATTCTGTCGATGCACACCGACCCGGCGCTCATCATGCAGGCACTGGAATCCGGCGCCCACGGTTACCTGCTCAAGGACACCACGGCCACCGAACTCGAACATGCCCTGGAAGCCCTGCGCAACAACGAGCGCTACCTGAGCCCGGCCATCGCCCATACGGTTATCAACCAGGCGCTAACCCGCAACCAGAAACATCAGCCGGAACCCGCGGACTCGCACAACCTGACGGCACGTCAGCTGGAAATCCTGCGGCTGATTGTTCGCGGAAAATCCACCCGGGAAATCGCCAATGGCCTGGGTTTGAGTATCAAGACGGTCGAAACCCACCGCTCGCAAATCATGAAGCGCTTGCAGATTTACGACGTGGCAGGCCTGGTGCTGTTCGCCGTGCGCGAGCAAATCATCAGTCTGGACGACTGATCATTGCCGGAACGCTCAGCAGCGGCGAGTCCTCGGGCAAGTGCACCCGCAGTGCTGCCGGGCGCGCCGAGAAACGCAAGCTGTCGCCTTCCAGTGGTTCACCATCGAGATTGATGTAAAGACCTTCCGAGACCTTGATCTCGACCCATGGCAGACGGGCGCGCACAAACATGCTGTCGATACCGAAGCCGTCGGAGAGCAAACTTTTCAACGTACCCACCACTTCCTGCGGTGCAGGCAGAATACTGATATCCAGCAGACCGTCATCCGCCAGCGCCTGTGGGCACAGTACGTGACCACCGCCAGCCTGGCGGCCATTGCCGATGCCCAGTGCCAGCAGCTCGCCACTCCACTGAAAATCCGGGCCATGCAGCTCGCCATAGGCCGCATGCAACTCGCTGAAACGTGACAACCCCGTGAACAGGTAGGCCGCACCTCCAAGCACTTTCTTTAATTCCTCTGAGGTATTGGCCGTGACCTGACTGCCGAAGCCGCCCGTGGCCATGTTCAGAAACACCTGCCCGCCGACCTCTCCCAGGTCGATGGCACACGGTTCAGTTTCCAGAAGATTCAAGGCTTGGGCGGGTTCCAGAGGCACACCGGCAGCGCGCGCGAAATCGTTGGCGGTTCCCAACGGCATCAGCACCAGACTGGCCTGCGTCGACTGTGCAGCCATGGCTTCGGCAATATCACGCAACGTTCCGTCACCGCCCCCAGCGATGATCTGCCTGTAGCCCGCCGCCAGCGCCTCATCCACCAGGCGTCGTGCGTCGCCGGCCTCCCAGGTCAATCGAACAGCCAACTCCCAACCTTTTGCGCGCCTGCCCTCGACCGCCGCACGAACCTCCTCGTTGAGCGCCTGCTTGCCATGCAGAATCAACAGTGCCTTGCGTTCGCTCATTGTGATCACCCCCATGTTTGCATTCCGTATGGGAGATGTTGACCGCGATGCGCACCATAAAAGTCGCAGGAAACCGAATTATTTCAAGGAGTCCGGGATTGAGGTCCTACAAGGCGGGATTTTTTCTTACAAAACCTGAGGAATCGGCTCAATTGACCCACCCGTTTGATTGGTACACCTTGGTGGCTGCGGTTTATCAGTCATCAGCAGGAATTACAGGGACGTACCATGCAAAGCCATGACATCAGGTTACCGGGCATCCCGGTTGCACCACTCGCGGAAAGACGGGCCAAACAGCAAGCCGAATTCAATAACAGCGCAAAATCCACTGGAGAAGCCGAAATGGAACCTCGCGTCGTCGAACTGGAAACTCACCTCGAATACATCCGAAGAGACATGGATGAAGTCCGCAGTGACGTGAAGTCGATCAAACACCGGCTTGCCTATTCAGCCGGTGGCACAGCCGTGGTGCTCGGCCTTCTGGGCTGGATCGCCAACAGTCGTTTCGACCAGGTCGTGGCACTCGTCGCGCATTAAGCGTCAGCCATCAACGCAAAACCCGGTTCGATCAACCGGGTTTGCATGGCCAGCGTGAGGCAGGTATCAGCCCAGAACTTCGCTCAGCGGGATGAAATACACGCTGTCACCTTCAATTAGCGTGCGATCCTCCAGCACTTCAACCAGACCATCGGCCCAGGCTGCGCTGCGCAGTACACCTGAACTCTGATTTTTGTAGATGATCGCCCGGCCGTTTTCCAGACGTCCACGCAAGTACTCGCGTCGACTGCCGGCTTTGGACCAGTTAAACCCTGCCGGCACCTGAAATTTCAGCGGCTCAACCACTTTTACGCCTTGGCGGCGTAATAGATAGGGCCTTGCCAACAAGGCAAAGGTCACCAGGGTCGACGCCGGGTTACCGGGTAAACCAATAACCGGAACCCCTCGAAAATGTCCGAAGGTCAGCGGTTTGCCCGGTTTGATAGCGAGTTTCCACAATGTCAGCTCGCCCTCCTCCCGCAAGGCAATGCCCAGAAAATCCGCCTCACCCACCGATACGCCACCGGTCGAGAGGATCAGGTCGACGCTTGCCAAACTGGCAAGACGGGCACGAGTGGTCTCGAGGTCATCTGGAAGAATACCGGCGTCGATCACCTCACAACCCAATCGCTGCAACCAGCTGCAGAGCAACACACGATTGCTGTTGTAGATCTGGCCAGGTCCCAGCGGCTTACCCGGTTCAACCAATTCATCACCGGTGGACAAAACGGCGACGCGAACTTTGCGAATCACCTCCAGCTCTGCGCATCCCAGTGAAGCAGCCAGGCCCTGCTCAATTGGCCCAAGCCGCGTGCCGGCTGGCAGAATCAGTTCACCGACGGTAGTTTCCTGGCCTTGTGGCCGGATGTTTTGTCCTGGCGCCAGGGCTTCGGTGAAACGGACTCGTTCATCCGCCTGGATTTCGGCGTTTTCCTGCATCTCGACGCAGTCGGCCCCAGCAGGAACCGGCGCACCGGTGAAGATTCGCGCACAGGTGCCGGGCGTCAAAGGCGGCGGAGCGTTGCCTGCAAAAATCTTCTGGCTGACCACCAACGGCTCTCCCGCCCAGTCGGCCGCGCGCAACGCATAACCATCCATTGCACTGTTGGGCCACGGAGGAAGATCAAGCGTCGAGATCAGGTCATCGGCCAGAACACGACCCTCAACCTGCGCCAGGGGCAGGCGCTCACGCTCACGAATCGGCGTGGCTTCAGCCATTTCCAGCAAGCGCGCCAATGCGACTTCGACAGCCATCAGGCTGCCTGTCTTGCCTGGCTTACCCACGGGATTCACAGGGCTGCGCCTGTTTCAGATGAGGCACGAAATTGCATGGGCGGTGCCGCGAATCCAGTTGCTCAGCGAGAATACCGTCCCAACCGGTTCGCACAGCGTTGGTCGAGCCGGGCAAGCAGCAGACCAGCGTGCCATTGGCCAAACCGGCCAAGGCGCGGGACTGAACAGTGGAGGAGCCAATATCCGCCACCGATATCTGCCGGAAAAGCTCGCCAAATCCATCGACCTGCTTGTCCAGCAGGCAGCTCACCGCTTCGGGCGTGCTGTCGCGCCCGGTGAACCCCGTACCACCCGTGATCAGGACAACCTGCACCACATCGTCGGCAATCCAGTTGGCGACTTGCGCGCGGATTTTGTAGAGGTCATCTTTGAGCAGAACCCGAGAGGCCAGGTTATGGCCAGCAGCGATCAAGCGGTCAACGAAGACCTGGCCTGACGTGTCGGTTTCCAGAGTACGGGTATCGCTGACAGTCAGCACCGCGATGTTGAGCGGTGCGAAAGGTACATCAGCCTTGGCTTTCATAGGCTCGTCCAGTTGTAGGAGAAACAGCCCGGTGTTATATCACAGCGCCTCCTTTTTTCGCCGCCCCCATGGAGACCTGCCATGACCTCGAATACACATTTGCCACCCTGTTCCATTCTGCTCCTGGCAGGGGGGCGCGGCCAACGCATGGGCGGCCAGGACAAAGGGCTGATCGAGTGGCACGGCGAGCCACTGATCGCGCATTTGCATCGCAAGACCCGTCCGCTGAGCGATGACCTGATCATCTCCTGCAACAGG
Source organism: Pseudomonas sp. BF-R-01 (assembly GCF_019946615.1). Lineage (NCBI taxonomy): Bacteria > Pseudomonadati > Pseudomonadota > Gammaproteobacteria > Pseudomonadales > Pseudomonadaceae > Pseudomonas > Pseudomonas sp. BF-R-01. The sequence continues at coordinate 22,332 of NZ_JAGYFX010000075.1, read as the reverse complement.
AACCTGGAAAAGTATGCGCCCTACGCCGACCTGTTGGTCCATGACGACGAAGGCGATTTCCCCGGTCCGTTGGCTGGCATGCGTGCAGGCCTGAAGGCCGCTCGTCATGCGTATCTGCTGGTATTGCCTTGTGACGTACCGCGCATCGATGCCGCGCTGCTCCACAGCATGCGCGAAACCGCCAGCGAGCATCCGGACAAACCGCTGATGCTGCGCCATGACGGACACTGGGAACCCTTGCTGTGCATCATTCCGGTTGCCCTGCGAGAAGCGTTCGAAAGTGCCTGGAATGACGGCGAACGCAGCCCGGGGCGCCTCATGCGCAAACTGGGCGCCACGGCGTTGCAGTGCCCCGACAACGATCCTCGCCTGGCCAACCTCAATACACCGGAACTGTTAAGTGCCCACAACACTGTGTCAGACTGACACGAGAATGAACTTGCACGTGTCGCGAACGTCTCAAGCTCAGTTACCAAAAGAATTCATATTCGGAGACACACTCATGACTCAACGGACCCTCGCCGCTTTCATGCTCGCACTCGGCCTCGCTACCCTTGCCGGTTGCGCATCGCCTGCAGTGATCACCTTGAATGACGGTCGCGAAATCCAGGCTGTCGACTCGCCAAAATACGATAAAGAATCGGGTTTCTACGAATTTGAACAGTTGGACGGCAAACAAACCCGCGTCAACAAGGATCAAGTTCGTACCGTCAAAGAGCTGTAATCTTTGCGGCACCAACCGGATACAGAAAAGCCCGCTTTATGCGGGCTTTTTCGTGGCTGAAGAACGGCCATCACCATTGCAGGGTGATAGCGCTTTCGAAGTATCTTTCCTCACCCGTGACCGGGTCCACAAACCGAAGCCCTTGTGCGAGCAACTTCAACGGATTGGCATAGTCGTCTTCGACATCCTTGAGCACTTGCGGATAGAACGGGTCATTGCAGATGCTGGCCCCCAAAGCCGTCATGTGCACCCGCAACTGATGCTTCTTGCCTGTCACCGGGTAAAGCGCATATCGCCAGAGATCGCCGTTCTTCTCCCTGACCTCGACGGCCGTCTCGGTATTGCTGGCGCCCGGCCCCTCTTGCATACGAAAGAAAGGCTCGCCATCAACGAGCCGACTCTTGTGGACCAAGGGAAAGGTCAGTTCCGGCAATGCCCTGGCAATAGCCTCGTAGCGCTTTTCGATCTGCCGCGTTGGAAACAACGACTGATACGCGGAACGGCTCTGAGGATTGGCTGAAAACAGCACCAGCCCCGCCGTATGCCGATCAATGCGATGCAACGGCACCAGGTGCGGGTTATCCAGCCGACGGATCAACCGTCGAAGCAGCGTTTGCTCGACATATTCACCCGCTGGCGTCACAGGCAGGAAATGCGGCTTGTCAGCCACCACCAGGTGCTCGTCCGCGTACAGAATCGACTCGACCACAGGGATCGGCTTTTCGTCCGGCACTTCCCGAAAGTAGTGAATCCGCAGGCCTTCCTTGTAAGGAAGATCAAGGGCGATTGGCGCACCGTGCCCGTCGAGGACGCGACCACGGGCGATTCGGTCCAGCCATTGCTCGCGACCGATGGCACTGAAGTGCTCGCACAGGCATTCAAGTACGGTCTGCCACGGGCCAGGCGGCAAGTAGAGCGTACTGGCCTGGCTGTGCGCAGCAGAAAAAGATGAAGTGGACATACGGAAGTTCTGACCCTCAATGCAGGGCGGCATTATCCAACAGAGGCCGGACCGAACCTAGCAGAGAATCCTCAGGCCGGAATCGACTGCGTGCGCGCCGCCGCTTCAGTGAATTCCTTGAGCCAGCGCAACACATCGACCGCCTCCCAGCGACCCGGATCGTAAAGTGCGTACAACAAGCCCTGATAGCCCACGACGTCCAGCTGCCGGTGATAACCCGCGCGCTGGAACAGTGCTTCGATTTCAGCGAAACAGGTATTGAAATGCAGCTTGTTGAACGGTGTTTTTCCTTCCGTGACCAGGCCATCCAGACGCAACTCGTGGACGGCCTCACGCACTACGTCCACCGACATCCGGTTCACGCTGTTCTTCAACTGTTCGACATTGACCAAGATTCATCCCTCTGACTTCCGGGATCACCTGCCTGAATCCGCAATAAAGAGAACACGACAGGTGACCGGAATAACTGTATGCACATACAGTAACCGAATAACCTGCATTTCGCCAATGACCGAAACGAGAACAGCGACAGATGGGAATCGAGAAAAATGTCGAGGTCAGCGCAGGAACGCCACGACCTGGTCGGCACTGAATGGCCAACCCAGCTCAGCGCCGGTATCGACTCGCCGTAACACCGGAATTCGCAGGCTGTAGGCTTCGAACCATGATTCATCGTCAGCGATATCCACCAGCTCGACCAGCAGACCGTGCTCGACAAATTCCATCACTATGGCTTCGGCCACTTCGCAGAGATGGCACCCAAGGGTGCCGAAAAGCTGACATTCAGGAGGCATGAGCACACAACCCGGTAAAGTGAGCGTTTATTCTAGGCCCGCTATAAGAAGCAGTCGAGCCAATGACTCAGGCGCCTTGGCAACGGCGCATTTCCAAAGTTTTCGGCAACTCCCTGACTCAAATCACTCAAGCGCAATGTCACTTGCGCGATGCTCGCGGCTTTTTTTGCCTCTACGCTTGAGTAACTCGCACCTTGACCGGAGTTTTTTGTGTTCGCCAACCTGTTGATCATCCTCGCCTCCTCTCTGGTGGTTATTGCACTGTTCCAGCGCCTGCGCCTGCCACCGGTGCTGGGCTATTTGTGCGTGGGGTTGATGATCGGGCCGACTGCGTTCAACTGGGTCAATGAAAGCGAGGAGTTGCCCGACCTCGCCGAGCTGGGCGTGGTGTTCCTGCTGTTCTCCCTCGGGCTGGAGTTTTCCCTGACGAAAATGCTCGCGTTGCGCCACGTGGTGTTTCGGCTGGGCGGCCTGCAAGTACTGGTCACCGCGACACTGCTTGGGGGGGGGCTGATGTTGCTCGGCATGTCGGTAACCCCTGCGCTGCTGCTCGGTGCAGGTCTGTCGCTGTCGTCCACCGCCATTGTCAGCAAGGAGCTGGGCAGTCTCGGCGAGATTTTCAGCAGCCACGGCCAGAACGCCATTGCGGTGTTGCTGTTCCAGGACGTCGTGGCGGTGTTGCTGCTGACTCTGGTGCCGGTGTTCGCCGGGAACAGCGATCAGGCCTGGTACTGGGCGTTACCTGTGACGCTCGGCAAGACCGTTGTGCTGTTCGTCGGGCTGTTGCTGACCAGTCGCTGGTTGCTGCCGCGGCTGTTCCATGAAGTGGCGGCGGCCCGCTCCGCCGAGCTGTTTGTGCTGCTGGCGCTGGTCATTGTGCTGCTGACCGCCTGGCTGACTCACCTGCTCGGTCTCTCCCCTGCCCTGGGGGCATTTCTCGCCGGCATGCTGCTGGGGGAAAGTCATTACCGCCATCAAATCGAGGCCGATATCCGTCCGTTCCGCGACATTCTGCTCGGGGTATTTTTCGTCAGCATCGGCATGTTGATCGACCTGCAGTTGTTCGCCAGCCACGGCCTGCTGATCCTCGGCCTGACCCTCGGTTTGCTGCTGATCAAAGGCTGCGTGGTCGCGCTGTTGGTCAAATGGCGCGGCAGCGATGTCGAGACCGCCTGGCGCAGTGGCCTGGCTTTGGCCCAGGGCGGCGAGTTCTGTTTTGCGCTGATGGCCCTGATGCAACAAAACAAAATGATGCCCGCCGACCTCGGCGGGCTGCTGCTGGCCGCGACCTTCTGCTCGATGCTGCTGACGCCACTGTTGCTGCGTTCGGCGCCCCGCATCGCAACGCGTCTGCACCGCAAGCCCAACGAAGAAGCGAAGCTCGACGAAATAAGCGCGCTGAACGCCGGACTGCACAGCCATGTGGTGATCTGTGGCTATGGTCGCGTCGGTCAGTCGATCGGGCGAGCGCTGCGCAATGCGCTGCAGCCCTATATCGCGCTGGACACCGATCCGGTGCGTGTCCAGGAAGCCGCCGTGGGTGAAACCTGTGTGCACTATGGCGACTCACGACGCGGTGAACTGCTGCTGGCGGTAGGACTGGCGCGCGCCAGGCTGCTGGTGATTGCCGTGGACCAGGCCGATATCGCGTTACTGATTCTCCAGGAGGCGCGCCGATTAAACTCGACCGTTCCAATCCTGGTACGCACTCGGGACGACAGCCAACTGGCCGAGTTGAAAGCAGCCGGCGCCAGCGAAGTCGTGCCCGAATTGCTGGAGTCGAGCCTGATGCTCGCCTCCCACGCGTTGATCATGCTGGGTATACCCGCGCATCAGGTCCAAGAGCGGGCCGACCAGATACGGCATGACCGCTATCGCCTGCTGCACGGTTTTTATCCCGGTGCCGACGATGAAGAAACCTGACTCAGTCCTGGCTCACGGCGCCGATCTTGTGCACCGACAGGTCCGCGCCGTAATACTCTTCTTCCTGACTCAGGCGCAGGCCATGGAACGCCTTGATCACGCCATACACGGTAAAGCCGCCGGCCAGCGCCACGACCACCCCGAGGGAGGTTCCGATCAACTGACTGATCAGGCTCACCCCACCCAGGCCACCCAGTGCGCTCTGACCGAAAATGCCACAGGCGATCCCGCCCCAGACACCGCACAGACCGTGCAACGGCCAGACACCCAATACGTCATCGATGTGCCATTTGCCTTGCGCAGCGGTAAAGCACCAGACAAACAGCGCCCCGGCGATGGCGCCGGTCACCAGCGCTCCGACCGGGTGCATCAGATCGGAACCGGCGCAGATCGCCACCAGCCCGGCCAGCGGGCCGTTATGCAGAAAGCCCGGGTCATTGCGCCCGACGATCAGCGCCGCCACGGTGCCGCCCACCATGGCCATCAGCGAGTTCACCGCGACCAACCCGCTGACGCCCTGCAAGGTTTGCGCGCTCATCACGTTAAAACCGAACCAGCCCACGATGAGAATCCACGAGCCCAGGGCCAGGAAGGGAATGCTCGACGGTGCGAACGCCACCAGGCGTCCCTCGCGATAGCGACCTTGCCTCGGCCCGAGCAACAACACCGCTGCCAGCGCCAGCCAGCCGCCCATGGCATGGACTACCACCGAACCGGCGAAATCATGGAAGCTGGCACCAAAGCGCGCGAGCAACCAGGCCTGCAAGCCAAAGTTACCGTTCCAGATCATGCCTTCGAAAAAGGGATAGACGAACGCCACGATCAACGCCGTCGCACACAACTGCGGAACGAACCGGGCGCGCTCGGCGATGCCGCCGGAAATGATTGCCGGTATGGCTGCGGCGAACGTCAGCAGAAAGAAAAACTTCACCAGGCCATAGCCATGATCGGCATTGATCACCGCCGCCGGTTGCATGAAGGTGACCCCGTAGGAAATCCAATAGCCTATAAAGAAGTAGGCAAGGGTCGAAATGGCGAAGTCGCTGAGGATCTTCGACAAGGCGTTAACCTGATTCTTCTGTCGAACCGTGCCGACTTCGAGAAAGGCAAAACCGGCGTGCATGGCCAAGACCATGACTGCACCGATCAGAATGAACAACGTGTTGGAGCTATGGACCAGACTGTCCACAGCGCTTTGCAGATTTTCCATGGAGTTGGCAGACCTGAAGGCTAAAAAAGCACCAAAGCAGTTCGCGCAGACAATTCATGCACCAAGTTGCAACTTCGCCGGATCAGTCCATTGATCCCGATGAGTCACTTTGGCGCACAAGGTTGGAACCTTTGCGCGAGGTTTCATTATTTGAGATAAGGTTTTGCTCGATTCTTGCCCAGCAACAGCGCAAACACGCAGGCTGACGCACCACGACATAGCAAAAGTTGTACCAGTCATTTGTACTGAACCTTCGCGCAAGGCTCATACTCGAACGCAACAGAAGCCACTTACGGAGATCACCAATGGCCAGCATCAAGGCAAAGACTGCTCAAGAAATCCTGATGAACGACTTCCAGACCCTGGTCAGCGACACCGAGCGGTTGCTGGAACACACCGCCACATTGGCCGGTGATCAGGCGGATGAGTTGCGCGAACAGATCCACGACAGCCTGCTGCGTGCACGCGAAACCTTGAAACTGACTGAAGACTCCCTGCGCGAACGCGGCAAGGCCGCCGTCACCGCCACTGAAGACTATGTTCAGGCCAACCCATGGCAATCGGTCGGGATCGCGGCCGGCGTGGGTTTCCTGATCGGTCTGCTGGCAACACGGCGCTGATTATGGCAATCGGTGAATCCGGCTCGTCCGAGACGGGCCCAAGCTCCTCATCGCGGCGCCTGGGTGCCGCTTTCCTTGGACTGCTGCACAGCCATGTCGAACTGTTCGGCATCGAATTGCAGGAACAAAAAGCCCGCACCGTCAGCCTGCTGCTGTTCGCAGGCCTGGCGCTGGTGTTTGCCTTGCTGTTGCTGGTGGGGTTGTCGACGCTGGTGTTGATCCTGTTTTGGGACACCTATCGCCTGCCCGCCATCATCGGGCTCTGCGTGTTCTACACCCTCGCGGCCATCTTCTGCGCGATGCGCTTGAGAGCAGCGATTTTCGATGAATCCTCGCCCTTCAATGGCACCCTGGAAGAACTGGCCAACGATCGGGAGCGCCTGCTGCCATGAGCCTGCCTGAACTGCCTCACAACAGCTCGCGCACGGAAATGCGCAAGGCGCTGATCCGTCTGCGCATGGAGATGCATCGCCAGGAAATCCGTCACGAATCCGCGCAACTGCTGCAACCCTTGCAACGTGTGCGCGGGATGACACAAAACCTGCAAGACGGCTTCGGCATCAAGCACGCCCCGCTCTGGGGCGTAGCGGCCGTGACCCTGCTGGGCTTTTTGACCGGCAAGGGCGCCAAGAGCGGTGGCGTCAGCAGCCTGACTCGACTGGTTCGGCTAGGCACCACGCTGGGGCCGCTGATCAAGCTGATCCTGCAAGGCAACTCGCCCAAACACTGAAGCCACTAGCTGGCTGCATTCTTGCAACATCTCCGGGATGAACCTCTTTATCGAGGGGTTCAAACCTGCGCGCCTACCCGGCATCAGGTTTAATCCAAAAACAAGACCTTACTAAGGAGGCCTCGTGATCGACGGGCAACCGCTCGCCTGCTTTCAGCCGTTCATCGATACCGCCACCGGCCGTATCGCCGGCGTCGAAGCACTGGGCCGACTGCGTCAGGCCGACGGTCAATTGGCCTCGGTGGGTCCACTGTTCGCCGACCCGAGAACACCCGCCATCGCCCTGCGTCGCCTGGACCGCCAGATCCGCGATAACGCCCTGAGCCGTTTGCATGAAGCGCCCCCGGAGTGGTTTCTCAGCCTGAACATGTCACCGCGCTGGATCAGTCGCTTGCGCGCGGACCAGGCACTGCCGAGCCTCAAGCAATTGAACCGGCACGGCGTCGACCCGCAGCGAATCGTGTTCGAGATCACTGAACTGGGCGGTGACATCCAGCGTCTGGCCGACGTGGTGGCGCGATACCGACACGCCGGCGCGCGAATCGCCATCGATGATTTCGGTGCCGGTTACTCACAGCTTGATCGCGTGCTGGCCCTGCAACCGGACATTCTCAAGCTCGACATGCGGCTGTTCCAGGCCGCGGCGTTGGGCGGCCCCAGCAGCGACGTGGTCAAGGCCCTGGCGCAAATGGCGGAGAAAACCGGGTGCTGGATCATTGCCGAAGGGGTGGAAACCGACGCTCAACTGAATTTTGCCCTGGAGTGCGGATCGCGTTATGTGCAGGGTTTTCTGTTTGCCCGCGCGCAAGCAGACTTCTTCGCCACCGACGCCTTCGTCGAGCGCTTCGCCCAGCTGCGTCAGCGCTATGTACAGCAGAAACTGGCTGAGCGCGGTCGCCTGATGATCATGCGCCAGCAACTTTGCGAGCTGATGGCGATTCTGCAAGCCTGGGCCCAGACCAGCGCACCGCTCAGCGCATTGCCACAATTGGACGCCTTTCCCTGGCTCTTGCGTTTCTATCAATGCGACCGCCACGGCACCCAACTGACACCCAACCTCGAATGGCGCAACAGCGGCTGGGAAGCCGACGATCGCTACCTGGGCCATAACTGGTCATGGCGTCCGTACTTTTATCATTTGCTGGCGGAGGGTTGGGATGAGCGCCGACTGACGCTTTCCAACACTTACCGCGACGCCACCAGCAACCAGTACTGCCTCACCGCCGGGCAATTTTTCGCCAACGGCGAGCGACTGCTGCTCATCGACATCGACGCTGCGGGGCTGTAGTTCCGCTTGCAGGTCCTGACGCGAACCGGGAAGCTTAAGGCATCAGTCACCTGACGGAGAGAATCAGCCTTGGATTGGCAAACCCTGCTTACCCGCGAACGCCTCGGAAAGCCGCTGCACAGCCCGGAAGAACTCGGCCGCAGCCCGTTCCACAAAGACCACGACCGCATCATTTTCTCGGGAGCGTTTCGCCGCCTCGGACGCAAGACCCAGGTGCATCCGGTCACCAGCAACGATCACATCCACACGCGCCTGACCCACTCGCTGGAGGTCAGTTGCGTCGGCCGCTCGCTGGGCATGCGTGTCGGTGAAACCATCCGCAGCGCCCTGCCCGACTGGTGCGAACCCAGTGACCTGGGCATGGTGGTGCAATCCGCTTGCCTGGCCCACGACATCGGCAATCCGCCCTTCGGCCACTCCGGCGAAGACGCGATCCGTCACTGGTTCCAACAGGCTGCCGGCCGCGGCTGGCTGGATGCAATGAGCGAAGCCGAACGCAATGACTTCCTCAACTTCGAAGGCAACGCCCAAGGTTTCCGGGTGCTCACCCAACTTGAGTACCATCAGTTCGATGGCGGTACCCGGCTGACCTACGCCACGCTGGGCACTTACCTGAAATACCCATGGACGGCCATGCACGCCGATTCGCTGGGTTACAAGAAGCACAAATTCGGCTGCTATCAGAGTGAGTTGCCGCTGCTGGAGCAGATCGCCCATAAACTCGGCCTGCCGCAACTCGAAGAGCAGCGCTGGGCCCGCCATCCGCTGGTCTATCTGATGGAGGCCGCCGATGACATCTGCTACGCGCTGATCGATCTGGAAGACGGTCTGGAAATGGAGTTGCTGGAGTACGCTGAAGTCGAGTCCCTGTTGCTGGACCTGGTCGGCGACGATCTGCCGGAAACCTATCGCCTGCTCGGCCCGAGTGACTCGCGCCGACGCAAACTGGCGATCCTGCGCGGCAAAGCCATCGAACACCTGACCAACGCCGCCGCCCGCGCTTTTGTCGAGCAACAGGATGCATTGCTGGCCGGTACACTGCCCGGTGATCTGGTGGAGCACATGCACGGTCCGGCCAAACGTTGCGTACTGAATGCCAAGGACATGGCGCGCAAGAAAATCTTTCAGGACAAGCGCAAGACCCTGCACGAAATCGGTGCCTATACCACGCTGGAAATCCTGCTCAACGCCTTCTGCGGCGCAGCCCTGGAACAGCACAACGGGCGGGCGCCTTCGTTCAAGAGCCGTCGCATCCTCGATTTGCTGGGTAACAACGCGCCAGACCCTCACGGTCCATTGCACACGTCGTTCCTGCGTATGATTGACTTCATCGCCGGCATGACCGACAGCTATGCCAGCGAAATGGCCCTGGAGATGACCGGTCGTTCGAGCCACTGACGAGAGCAGGTTGATCAGCCATTACGCCGCCTGAAATGGCTGATCAGCCTCCCAACGCCCAAGTGCACTCAACGCTCGCTGAATCGCCCTACACCTCACGTCGAGCAAGCTGATCGATTACTCGGAATACTCGCGAAATAATCACGCGTCCCAGAGACGAAGCGTGAGTAACTCCATGTTCAAAGACGACCTGCGCATCCTGCTGGTGGAAGATCATCCCTTTCAACTCAGGGCAACTCAGTACCTGCTTGAAAGTTACGGCTTCACTCAAGTGACCACCACCGACAGTGCCAAAGGCGCGTTGCAGCAAATGTTCAGGGCTGTGCAACCGTTCGATATTCTATTGTGCGATCAATGTTTGCCCGACCTTCCCGGACTTGATCTTGTCCAGTTCGCCAGTCATCGAGGAATGATCAGGCAGGCCATACTGTTAAGCAGCCTGAGTTGTACAGAACTTGATGAAATTGAGAAAACAGCCAACGAGCGGGGGCTACCCTTACTTGGTTATTTGATCAAACCCTTGAAACAATCCGAATTCAGAAACTTATTGACCTTGGCCTCATTATAAAAACAGCACAAGTGCGATAACTGCTTTTCGATACACAACTTGAAAACAACAAATAAAAACTCCCAACAGACTGACTGACCACACGCAACTCCCAGCCATCTTCATTAAAAACCTAGTTGATTCGTAGCCCCTTTCCTATTCGCTTGTAGGATTATTCCTATATTGCTGCTTGAGGTCTGTCAGTTCATGCGTCCCCTCAACTATCTGAGCTAAGGTGCGCGCTTTATTAGAGCTCGTATGGGATTTGATTATGAACTCCGTTTTTATTGTCGACGATCACCCCGTCATCCGTCTCGCCGTCCGAATGTTGCTGGAGCACGAAGGCTACAAAGTCGTCGGCGAAACCGACAATGGGGTCGATGCCATGCAGATGGTTCGCGAATGCATGCCCGATCTGGTCATTCTCGATATCAGCATTCCGAAACTGGATGGCCTCGAAGTTCTCGCCCGCTTCAACGCGATGAGTACCCCCCTGAAAACACTGGTATTAACTGCACAATGCCCGACACTTTTCGGTATTCGCTGCATGCAGTCCGGTGCTTCAGGTTATGTATGCAAACAGGAAGACCTGAGTGAACTGGTGAGTGCTATCAAAGCAGTATTGTCCGGTTACAACTACTTCCCGAGCCAGGCCCTGAATCCTGTTCGCGGCGATGAGGTGCGCTGTGCAGAACTGGAACTGTTCAAGTCAGTCAACGACCGAGAGCTGATGGTGTTGCAACTTTTTGCCCAGGGCCGCACCAACAAGGAAATTGCCAAAGGCATGTTTCTCAGCAACAAGACTGTGAGCACCTACAAAAAAAGACTCATGCAAAAACTCAGAGCCAAATCCCTGGTTGAACTCATCGAGATGGCAAAACGTAACGCATTGGTGTGAGACACAGGATGCCCAGTCGCATAAAGGATTATCTGCTACTCATGGCCGCCGTATGCCTGACCTCTTCGGTGCTTGCCGCACAGCCTGCCAGCGAGCACTACAACCTGCTCAGTCGCTCAACGGCCGGACACCTGGACGTCCAACTGGATCAAGCACAACAACAATGGATCACCAGTAAACGGCAGCTGATTCTCGGCACGTCAGCGCCGGACTACCCACCTTTCGACCTGACCGTCAGCGGCCAGGATTACGAAGGTTTCACCGCCGATTATGCGGGCCTCCTCGGCAAGGCCATCGGTTTGCCGATCAAGGTGCAGCGCTTCGCGTCCCGAGGGGCTGCGATCAAGGCGCTCGAAAAAGGCGAGGTCGATCTGCTCGGCACCGCCAATGGATTCGAGGCTCATAACGCCGATATCGTGCTTTCAACCCCCTACGCCGTGGACCAGCCGGTTCTGGTGACACGGGAAGGAGAAACCCGATCCCTGACCGACGGCCTCGCCGGTCTGCGGTTGAGCATGGTGTATCACTATTTGCCGCTGGAGGAAGTCCGGGCCCTGTATCCCAAAGCCGTTATCACGTCTTACCCGTCCTATCAGAATGCAATCAATGCCGTGGCTTTCGACCAGGCTGACGTCTTCCTCGGCGACACCATCTCGACCCACTACATGATCAACAAGGGTTACCTGAACAATATCCGCATGGCCAACTTCGGCAAACACGAGGCCCACGGATTCAGTTTTGCCGTGCACAAAGACAACCCGGAACTGCTCGCAATCATCAACGCGATGCTCATGGCCATCCCCGCCAGTGAGCGGGAAAACATTGCCGAACGCTGGAGTGCCGGCAGCGACATCCTGCTCACCGACCAGAAACTGCAGCTCACCCACCTCGAAGAACGCTGGCTCGCACAACATCCGGTGGTGCGCGTGGTGGTCAATGAGGCCTATGCGCCGCTGACGTTTTTCGACAGCGATGGCAACTTTCGCGGCGTTACCGCAGACCTGCTCGAACTGATCAGATTGCGTACCGGCCTGCGCTTCGACATCCGACGCAGCCGAAGCGATGACGAGATGATCAAACAGATCAAAGACCATCAGGCCGACGTGATTGCTGCCCTGCTCCCCAGCGATGAACGTGAAACGATCCTGAACTTCACCCGTCCCTATCTGCAAAACTCCTTTGTGTTGCTGACGCGCAAAGCCGCCGACAGCCCGACCAACCTTGAGCAACTGCAAGGCAAGCGCCTGACCATCGCCCAAGGCAATCCACTGGTGGATTACCTGCGTCGGGAGTTCCCGCGAATCAAGCTGATAGAGACGCCAGACACGTTCAGCGCGGTTGAGTTGCTCGCCGAAGGCAAAGCCGAAGGTGCGGTGAACTCACTGGTGATCGCCAACTACTTCATGTCATCGCGTCTCTTTGAACACACGCTTCAGATCAGCACCACCATCGGCACCCGCCAGGCCGCGTTCTCGCTGGCGACCGGGCAAGACGCCAAAGAACTCAACGCCATCCTCAACAAGGCGCTGCTGAGCATCGCGCCGGAAGAGCTCGGCATCATCAACAGCCGCTGGCGTGGCTATTCGGCTTCATCGCAAAGTACCTGGCGCAACTACCAGCGATTGTTCTATCAGATCGTTATCGGTGCCGGCGTGCTGCTGCTGATTTCCGCGGCGTGGAACGCTTACATGCGTCGCCAGATAAAACAACGCCAGGCGGCTGAGCGTGCGTTGAACGATCAATTGCGTGAACGGCGGCAACTGTTCGACGAGCTGCGCTGCGCGAAAGATCGCGCCGATGAAGCCAACCGGGCCAAAAGCACGTTCCTGGCGACCATGAGCCATGAGATCCGCACCCCGATGAATGCCGTCATCGGCATGCTCGAACTGACGCTGAGGCGGATCGATCGCAACCATCCGGATCGCCCGGCCATCGACGTGGCGTACAACTCGGCGAAGGACCTGCTGGCACTGATCGGGGACATTCTCGACATCGCCCGCATCGAATCCGGGCGCTTGAGCCTGAGCCCGCAACACGTCAATCCGCTTGAAATCATCGGCTCGGTTGCAAGGATCTTCGATGGGCTGGCCCGCCAGAAAAACCTCGATCTGCGACTTGAGTTCAACCCGGCCAACCCGCCCGTCGGTGTCCTGCTGGACCCAATGCGTTTCAAGCAGGTGCTGTCGAATCTGGTCAGCAACGCCATTAAATTCACCGAGCAAGGCGAGGTCAGAATCACCGTTGAGTTGCTCCCGGGCACCGAGCCCGGGCACATCCGGATGCTGTTGCTGGTTGAGGACAGCGGCATCGGCATCAGCGAACAGGATCAGCAACGCCTGTTCGAACCTTTCGCCCAGGCCAATGACCAAGGGCAGGCCGGCAGAGGCGGCGCCGGGTTGGGTCTGGTGATCAGCCGAAGCCTGTGCGAAATGATGGGCGGCAGCCTGCATTTGAGCAGCCAGCCGGGGGTAGGTACGCAGGTTCAGGTTTCGCTGCACCTGGCCACAGTGCCCGTCGAACAGGTGCCGAAAGCTGCCGAAGTGCCCATCCACACGACGACGCCCTTGAACGTTCTGGTGGTCGACGATCACCCGGCCAATCGCTTGCTGATGTGTCAGCAACTGGAGTTTCTGGGGCATCGATTCAGCGTCGCAGAAGACGGCGAAGCTGGACTGGAAGCGTGGAAAAACGGGCTGTTCGATCTGGTGATTGTCGATTCCAACATGCCGATCATGAACGGATACGAGCTGACCCGCGCCATTCGCCGCCATGAACAGCATTCGAAACGACCGCCCTGCACCGTGCTCGGCTTCACCGCCAACGCACAGCCCGAAGAGCTACTGCGCTGCAAACAAGCCGGGATGGACGATTGCCTGTTCAAGCCACTGACGCTGAGCGCGTTAAGCGAATGGGTGGCCGGTATCAAACCGCCCGTTCGCGATCCCGCCTTCAGCCTGCAAGGGCTGCACCTGTTGACCGGTGGCAATCCCGTGATGGACAGGCGATTGTTGACCGAGCTGCAGAGCAGTAACCGCCAGGACCTGCAAGCGCTTCGGGCATAATCCCGATCAAAAGACCCGCGGGCTTTTCTCGACGTCGCCCACAAAATCAAGGGCGCCGCGCGCATTGTCCAGGCCACCCGTTTGATGGGCAGCTGCGAGGCGCTTGAGCAGGTCTGCCATGGCGTCTTCCATCACGAAGAAGTGGCGCAATGCTGCAAAGCCATGGAGCGCGCCATGCTTGAACTGGAGCAGGCATTGCAGCAACAAATTGGACAAAACGACAAAAGCAGAATGACGGAGCCTTAACTATGCTTGGTCGCTGAGCAGTGTGTTAAACATCATGGAGAGACCCCGCAATGACCAGCCCACTGCGCCCGGATCAACGACGGTTTCCCCTGCACGTCCATATCAGCGTGATGTTCACCTTCCTGTTGCTGCTGACTGGCGTGGTGCTGGGCATTTTCAACTATGGGCAAACCACGCAAATCATTCTGTCCAGCAGTGAGAAGCTCTTCGAGCGCATCGAGCAGGATGTCCGCCTGGACCTGCACGCCACCTATGGGCCCATTCGCCATCTGTTGAGCCTGTTGGTGTTCAACCCGGCGGCGCAGGCGCCTGACCTGGAACAGCGCCTGGCATTGCTCAAACCCTTCAGCCAGTCGCTCAAGGACAATCCTGACCTGGCCTCGCTGTATCTGGGCTACGACAACGGTGATTTCTTCATGGTTCGCCCCTTGCGAACCGCCGCCCTGAAAGCGCTGCTCAAGGCCCCGGACAAGGCGGTTTATCAAGTCTGGAGCATCGAGCAGAACCGCGGCCCGGTGCATTCCCAGTCATTGTTTTTCGATCAGGACCTGAACCTCCTCAGCCGTCACGACAACCCCGACGACACCTACGATCCGCGCACCCGCGCCTGGTACTCCAGCGCTCGCGGCGACAGCGATCAGATCACCACCGAGCCCTACCTCTTTTTCTCCACCCGCAATGTCGGCACCACCCTCGCCCGGCGCAGCGGCGAGCACGCCATCATGGGCGCCGACCTGACCCTGGCGGAACTGTCCGCGACGCTGGCCAAGCACGTTGTAACCCCCAATACCGAAATCGTGCTGTTCGATGGCCAGGGCAATGCCATCGCATACCCCGACAGCAACAAACTGATCGTCGACGACCAGACCGCACGCCTGAGCAAGGCCGCCGACCTGAGTCCCGGCCTTGGCGCACTGCTGAACAACCCGCCAACAGGCAATCGGCTGAGGGCCGCCGGCCGGCAGTGGATCGTTGCCCGCAGCAGCATGCAGGAAGGTGGTCCGCAGGGGCTGCAACTGGCGCTGCTGGTACCGGAAGACGAATTGCTCGCCGATGCCTACCGCATGCGTTGGCAGGGCGCGCTGATTACGCTGGCCACGTTGCTTTTGTGCCTGCCCTTGGGCTGGTTGACCTCCAGAATTCTGGTCACCCCCCTGCGTGCTCTGGTGCAGGAAGCCGATGCGATTCGCAGTTTCAATTTCAAATTTCCGGCCTCCCGTCGCTCTCCGGTACTCGAAGTCGACCAACTGAGCGTGTCGATGGCGCGCATGAAAGACACCCTGGCGAGTTTTTTCCGGATCACCGACAGCCTGAGCGCCGAGACCCGGTTTGCCCCCTTGCTGGAAAGGGTGTTGTTCGAAACCGTGAAAATCGGACAGGCCCAGGCGGGCCTGATCTATCTGCGGGAAAATGACGGCGATCGCATGACACCTCATGGCCTGGTCATCAACGACATTTCACAGGCATTGCCCGCGTTCGACATTCGCAGCCATGAACTCCAGGACCCACAGAGCCCTGCCTGGCTACAGCAGCTGTCGCATGCCGACAACGTGGTCACCAGCCTCGGTTTCGAACAGGTGGGGGATTTGCAGAAAGTGTTGCTGACGATGGAATGCCCGCGGGTGCATCTGATCGGTATCCGCCTGCACAATCGCCATAACGAAACCGTGGGCCTGCTGGTCCTGTTGCTGGCGGACAGCGGCGATCAAAGTGATCTGGAAAAGCTTCGTCCGGACCGTATCGCGTTCCTTCAGGCTGTGTCCGGCGCGGCCGCCGTGAGTATCGAAAGTCAGCGCCTGCAAGCCAAACAAAAACAGCTGCTGGACGCGTTCATTCAACTGCTGGCCGGCGCCATTGACGCGAAAAGTCCCTATACCGGTGGTCATTGCCAGCGAGTGCCGGCGCTGACGTTGATGCTCGCCCAGGCTGCCGCGGCGAGTCAGGACCCGGCCTTCAGCAGTTATCAGCCGACCGAGGACGAGTGGGAAGCGCTGCACATCGCCGCTTGGCTACATGATTGCGGCAAGGTCACCACGCCGGAGTACGTGGTCGATAAAGCCACCAAGCTGGAAACCCTGAACGACCGTATCCACGAAATCCGCACCCGCTTCGAAGTGCTCAAGCGCGATGCCTGGATCAGCTACTGGCAAGCCGTTGCCCTGGGCGGTGACGAGCAGCACCTGGCGGAACTGCGCGATGCCACTCTGGCGGCGCTGGACGATGATTTCGCGTTTGTTGCCCGCTGCAATCTGGGCGGCGAGGCGATGGCCGAGTCCGATTTGCAACGCCTGCGCAACCTGGCCCAGCGCACCTGGACCCGAACCCTTGATGACCGGCTGGGCGTTTCCTGGGAAGAGAACCGGCGTCAGGCGCGAACATCGGCGCCGACCCTGCCGGTCAGCGAGCCGCTGCTGGCGGACAAACCGGAGCACCTGTTCGAACGCGCCGAAGGCGAGCTGATGCCGGAAGACAATCCCTGGGGGTTCAAACTCGATGTGCCCCGCTACAAGTACAACCGGGGCGAGCTCTACAACCTGAGCATCGCCCGAGGCACGTTGACGCGCGAGGAGCGTTACATCATCAATCACCACATGGTGCAGACGATCCTGATGCTCAGCCACCTGCCCTTCCCCGGCCACCTCAACAACGTCGCGGAAATCGCCGGCGGCCACCACGAAAAAATGGACGGCACCGGTTATCCAAAACAATTGAAGCGCGAGGAAATGAGCCTGCCGGCGCGGATGATGGCGATTGCCGATATTTTCGAAGCGCTGACCGCCGCCGATCGTCCCTACAAGAAAGCCAAGCCGTTGAGCGAAGCACTGGGCATCATGGCCACCATGTGCCGTGACGCCCACATCGACCCGGAGCTGTTCAGGCTGTTCATCAACGCCGAAATCTACCGGCAATACGCCGAGCGATTTCTCGATCCGCAACAGATCGATGCCGTAGACCCGCCAGGCCTGCTGGCCAAGGCAGGCTTGAGGGCGTGATCAGCAGTCGGTCAGGCGCAGGAAGATGGCCGCCAGCTTTTCAATCCCGGCTTGATCATGTTCGGTGAAGCGCGCCAGTTTCGGGCTGTCGAGGTCCAGCACGCCGATCAGGCGGCCGTCCTTGACCAGCGGCACAACCAGTTCGCTGTTCGACGCGCTGTCGCAGGCGATGTGCCCGGGAAAGGCGTGCACGTCTTCGACCAACTGAGTCTGCAACGTCGCCGCCGCCGTCCCGCACACGCCACGACCGAACGGGATGCGCACGCAGGCGATCTGCCCCTGGAACGGACCCAGCACCAGCTCTTCATTGCGATTGAGGTAGAAACCGGCCCAGTTCAAGTCGTCGAGCTGGTTGTACAGGAACGCGGAAAACTGTGCGGCGTTGGCGATGAAATCACGCTCGTCCGCCAGCAAGGATTCCAGCTGCGCGTGCAGCATGCCGTAGCCTTCGAGGCCTTGGCCGCTTTGTTGTAAATCGATCATGCCTTGTGCTCCAACAGCTTGAGCCCGACCCAATAGCGGGCAAATTGATAGGCGCAACGTCCGTTGCGATTGCCTCGGCCGGTGGCCCAGCGCACCGCGAGGATGTCCAGTTCTTCGTCACGCTGCCACTTCAGGCCGGCCTTGTCGGCCAGCTGACCGATCCAGTGCTCGACCACATTGAGGAAGTGTTCCTGCGTAAACGGATAGAACGACAACCACAGGCCGAAACGGTCCGACAGCGCGATCTTGTCTTCCACAGCCTCGCTGGGGTGCAATTCGCCGTCGACCCTTTTCCAGTTTTCGTTATCGCTTTCCTTTTCCGGCACCAGGTGGCGACGGTTGGAAGTGGCGTACAGCAAAACGTTGTCCGGCGCCTGTTCGAGAGAACCGTCGAGCACGCTCTTGAGCACGCGATAGTCGCCCTCGCCCGCCTCGAACGACAGGTCATCGCAGAACAGCACGAAACGTTGGGGCAGTTTGGCGATTTGCTCGACCACACGCGGCAAGTCGGCCAAGTGATCGCGTTCGATCTCGATCAGTCGCAGACCGGTCTTGGCGTGTTCGGCCAACAGCGCGCGCACCAGCGACGATTTACCGGTGCCACGCGAGCCCCAGAGCAACGCGTGGTTGGCTGGCATGCCGTCGAGGAATTGTTGAGTGTTTCGGCCCAGTTGCTCTACTTGGCGGTCAACACCGATCAGGTCGGACAGCCGCGTATCGAGGCTGACCTGCAGCGGCAGCAGAAAACCGCTGCGCCCTTCCCGCTGCCAGCGTGCGGCCAGGCAATGCGTCCAGTCGATGGCTTGCCGAGGTGCGGGCAAGAGCGGTTCGATACGGGCCAGAACGGCATCGGCGCGTTCAAGAAAAGCATTCAATCGGGAATCCACGTCTTCTCCTCGGGCACGTTCACAGTAATGATGGCGCTACAGCGACGAAATACAGCATTCACAGACGTGTTCATCCCGTGCACAAGGGCTCGCGAGAACATCGGTATCCATGCATGATCGACTATGCTTGAGCAGCGAAGGGAAACGGAAGTGGTTCGACACCCCATGGATATCAAGTTCACCAACCGGCTGTCCTACAAGCAAGCCCGGCTTACCGTGCTGGTCGGTTTCATTCTGGGTACGCTGCTCAGCCTGCTGCAAATAGGCATCGATTATGCCAGTGAAGACGCCTCCATCAACCGTGAAATAGTGTCTTTGCTGGAAATCAGCCATAACCCCGCTTCGCGCATTGCCTACAACATCGACGCCGAACTCGCCCAGGAACTGACCCTGGGCCTGCTGCGTTCACCGGCGATCATCGCTGCGCAACTGACCGACAACAACGGCTCGGTGCTGGCCAGTGTCAAGCGCCCGCCATCGCAGAGCAGCTATCGGGTGATCAGCGACTTCCTGTTCGGTGCCAACCGGGCGTTCGAAGACCGGCTGTATCTGGATCAC
Organism: Pseudomonas sp. BF-R-01; assembly: GCF_019946615.1. NCBI lineage: Bacteria > Pseudomonadati > Pseudomonadota > Gammaproteobacteria > Pseudomonadales > Pseudomonadaceae > Pseudomonas > Pseudomonas sp. BF-R-01. The sequence goes on along the minus strand of NZ_JAGYFX010000075.1, from coordinate 3,010 downwards.
TTGCCCAACGAATCCCTCGGCACCTTGCGCCTGGAAGTCGACACCTATTCTTTCGGCAACCGCTTCCTGCGTCGGGCCGAAGTGACCCTGCTCAATGGCTTTGCCCGCAGCCTGATCCTGACCGGCATCCTGCTGGCGCTGTTCTATGTGATGCTGACCAAACCGCTGGTGCGGGTTATCCGCGAACTCAGCAGCCGCGATCCACGCAGTGTCGAACCGACCTGGCTGGAGTACCCGAGCGGGCACAAAAACGATGAGATCGGCGTGCTGGTCAAGGTTGCCAACCAGCAATTCGAGAACATTGCCACTGAGATCCAGCAGCGGCGCAACGCTGAAAACCGTTTGACCGATTACCTCGGACAACTGGAAAACATCGTGTCGGCGCGCACCGCCGAACTCAAGGCGATCAACAGCCGGCTCAGCCAGTCCAACCAGGAACTGGAAGTCGCGCGCAGCACCGCCCTGGACATGGCCGAGGCACGCTCGGTATTTCTCGCCAACATGAGCCACGAGATCCGTACGCCCCTCAATGGCTTGCTGGGGATGATCGCGCTGTCCCTCGACGGCCCGCTCAATGCCGAGCAACAGCAACAACTGTCTATCGCCCATGACTCGGGCAAAGTGCTGGTGGAGTTGCTCAACGATATTCTCGACCTGTCGAAATTCGACGCCGGTCAGCTTGAACTCGAACACATTCCGTTCGACCTCGGTTCGCTGATCGAGGACACCGCCAACCTGCTGTCGCAGAACGCGGCGCCAAGCGTCGAACTGACGTGCCTGATCGAACCGACATTCCCGGCGCTGGTGCTCGGTGACCCGACCCGAGTCCGGCAGATCGTCAGCAACCTGTTGTCCAACGCCCTCAAATTCACCCGTTTCGGCCGGGTCGATGTGCGCCTGTCGACGTACGAAGACGGCGTCAGAATCGAAGTCTGCGACACTGGCATCGGCATCGCCCAGGACGCTCAGGTCAAGATTTTCCAGCCATTCACCCAGGCCGGCGCCGGCATTACCCGACAGTTTGGCGGCACCGGGCTGGGGCTGGCGCTGACTTACAACCTCTGCGAAGCCATGCAGGGGCGCCTCACCATCAGCTCGGAAGCCGGTTTCGGCAGCCAGTTCTGCGCCGACCTGCCGCTGCCGAGCCACACCCGCGCCTTTGCCCCGGCCACGCTGCACGGCAAGGTGATCGCGATCACCACCGCCAGCAGCGGCCTGGCGGAACTGTTGAAGAGTCTGTTGCCGGGTTGGGGGCTCGACTATCAGCAGCGCTCGATCGATGACGCGATGATTGGTCTGAAGTCCGACGTGGTCATCACCGATTGCCCGGAATGCCTGTTTCGCCTGCGCCCCACCTGTACCGCACCGATTCTGCTGGTGACCGCTTACGGCAGTTTCATGCCCAGCGAACAGGCCAGCGCCCTGGCGCCATTACAACAACAGGCCCGGCCTCTGGCGCGCAATGCGCTGTACCAGACACTGCGGCGAGTGTTGCAGCCGGAAATCAACACCATCAACGATGCGCGACTGGAGGCGCTCACTCCCCAGCGGCGCGGACGGGTGCTGCTGGTGGAGGATAATCCGGTCAATCAATTGGTGGCCAAGGGCATGCTCGGAAAACTCGGCTGCGAGGTGATTGTCGCCGCCCACGGCGGCGAGGCCCTGGATCAGCTGGAGCAAAGCGAATTCGATCTGGTGCTGATGGACTGCAACATGCCGGTGATGGACGGCTACGAAGCCAGTCGGCAAATCCGTCGCAGCGGTCGCTGGCCGCAATTGCCCATCGTCGCCCTGACCGCCAACGCCATGTCCGAAGAACGCGAACGCTGCCGTGCGGCGGGCATGAGCGATTACCTGGCCAAACCTTTCCGCCGGGAAGAACTGGCCGCCCTGCTGGACCTGTGGATGCCCGCTACGACAGTGCCTTGATTTGTCCCAACAAGTGGTCAAGCCCCTCGCGCAGATCATTCAAGCGATCCAGATCGACACCGCTGTCACACAACAGTCGGGCTTTGAGCGGCCCGACCTGATCGCGCAACGCCTTGCCCGTGGGCGACAGGCTCAGGTGAACTTCACGTTCATCCCGCGCTGAACGCTGTCGCTGCACCAGTTGCAGTTGTTCAAGTCGCTTGAGCAGCGGCGTCAACGTGCCGGAATCCAGCGCCAGGCGCTCGCCCAACGCCTTGACCGTCGGCTGCTCCGGCGCCGCCTCCTGCCATTCCCACAAAACCAGCATCGCCAGGTATTGCGGGTACGTCAGGCCGAGCTGATCGAGCATCGGCTTGTAAGCGCGGATCACCGCCCGGGAGGCGGCGTACAGCTTGAAGCAGAGCTGGCTGTCGAGCTTCAGGGAATCGACGGACAAGGTATTCATTTGAGCAGGGCTTCGATCTCGCGGCTGAGGTCTTGCGGCTTGGTCGCGGGAGCGAAGCGCTTGACCAGTTGGCCGTCCTTGCCGATCAGGAATTTGGTGAAGTTCCACTTGATGCCCTGAGAACCCAGAACACCCGGTGCGCGTTTTTTCAGTTGCACGAACAGCGGGTGGGCGTCGGCACCGTTAACGTCGATCTTTTTGAACAGCGGAAAGCTGACACCGAAGTTCAGTTCACAGAACTCGGAAATCGCGCCTTCATTGCCCGGCTCCTGCTTGCCGAACTGGTTGCACGGGAAACCGAGCACCACCAGCCCTTGATCCTTGTAGGTCTGCCACAGTTCTTCCAGCCCTTTGTATTGCGGCGTGAAGCCACATTTGCTCGCGGTGTTGACCACCAGCACCGCTTTGCCGGCGTAATCCGCCAGGGTCTTTTTCTCACCCTTGATGGTGGTGCAAGGGATGCTCAGCAGGTTGTCGCTCATGATTCGGACTCTCGAATGAAAGAAGATGAGGCAAACATAGCGAGCAATTGAATTGTGTGCAATTTAAATTATTGGGTGCCGAATATCTGTAGGAGCGAAGCTTGCTCGCGAAGGCGTCTTAACATTCAACACTGATGTTGACTGACCCGACGCC
>NZ_JAGYFX010000074.1:0-29729 GCF_019946615.1 Pseudomonas sp. BF-R-01 | reverse complement strand
AGCCGGGCTCCTACAAAAGCAATTCGGTCAGGCGTGTTTTTTGCGGTACTCACCGGGCGAAATGCCGAAGCGCGATTTGAACGCGGTGGAAAAGTAGCTCGAATCGGAAAAGCCCCACGAATACCCCAGCACCGACAACTTCTGCTCGGTACGCGTTTGGCGCAGGGACTCCGCGCACAAATCCAGCCGCCGATTCTTGATGTACCGCGCCACCACCAATCCCTTCTTGGCAAACATCCGGTACAAACCACGCGTCGACATTCCCACCTCGCGCGCCAGCCATTCGGGGCAGAGGTCTTCCGAGCGGATGTGCTCATCGATGAAGCCCAGGGTCTTGCGAAAGAGGCGCTCATGCACGTCTGCGCATGCTTCGCTGTGGCTGATGGCCGGACGCAGCAGGCTGACAATCGCCTCCAACGTCGCTTCGCTTTCTGCCCGGCTCAGGCATTGCTGGTGCGTGGCGTCCAGAATCAAACGGTGCGAGAGCATCGCGATGGGGGATGTCGCGGCGATCCGGTGACCGCACTGGACCGGATTGAAGCGCAGGGTTTGCTCGACCAGTTGCGACGGCAGAATCAATGACAGCTGCCGGGAGTTTTCACTGTAGGTAAAGTCGCTGGGGCGCGAGGCGTCGATCAGCGTGATATCCCCGGCCGACAGCAACACCTTGCTGTCGCCCTGAGCCATGCCGGCGCTGCCATCGAGCTGAAACACCGCAAAGTATTTACCGTCCTCGCCCGCCGCCACTTCGTGAGGCGTGCGGTACAGCCGTGCCTGGCGGGCATCGACAAAACTGAGCTTCAGCGCGCCGTCCTGGTGCTCGCGGATCTGTCCGGCAAACTCATCGCCCAGAGGTTGCGCATTGAAGGCGCCACAGATCTGGTTGATCTGATGAATCCACTGATCGAAGCCATCACGGCGCTGTGCAATTGAAGAAATCATGTCGGGCCTCACGCAGGCTTGTTTTTATTATCTACGCCAATCCACGGGTTCTCCTGAACAGTGCCGCTCCTACGGAAACAGACGGGTTACTTAAGCCCGCCAAAGCGCCGATAAAAGCTTTCGCCCACGTCCGGCAACGGACCATCGGCGGTTTCCAGTGCATTGTTCAACCACTCTTCGGCCTTGGCGTAGATCAGCCGGTAAATGTTGCGGCACAACTGGCGGGCGGCGCGTCCTTCCCAATCGCCGGGCAACAACTCGTCCGGCAATTGCGGGTCACGCAGCAGCAGTTTGCGGTACTCGTGAATAAGCAGGACCCGTGCCAGGAAGCAGTCCGACGGTTGCAGGTTTTCCTGCTCGCGAAGCGCTTGCCAGAGCGGTCGGAACAGCTGGATGAACTCGCTGTAATGGGCCGCCAGCTCCTCGATGTTCCAGCTCTCGCGCACCTGCAAACGCAGGGCCTTTGAGGCAAGCACGTCTTGTGCGGTGGTTTCGAAGACGATGGTGTCTTCCTGGGCACCCAGGTCGAGCAAGGTCGCGTTGACGTCGGCCCGATCACTGCGCGGGCAGGCCAGCACGGCGGGCGAGATCGCACCAAAACCTTGCCACTCCAGTTCTTCGCGCACTTGTTTGCGCTTGTCCTGGGTCAGTTGCGTGAGCATCACCAGGCACCACGAACCGTCCCAGGCCGGAACGGTGGAGCTGTAGACCCGCTTGAAAGCTTTGTCGAAACGCCGACGACCGGCACCGGTCAGGCTGTAGTAGCTGCGACGCCCGACTTTTTCGGCGGTCAGCCAGCCTTCCTTGGTCAGGCGAAAAATCGAGGTGCGGATCAGCCGTTCGTTGATGCCGATGGGCTCGAGCAACTGAATCAGGCTGCCCAGCCACACCGTGCCGCCGTGGGGTTCGATGGCATCCCCGTACAGCGTGATGATCAAGGAACTGGCGCGGATCGGCGTCTGCTCCTGGAAGCGGGTAATCAGATGGTTCAAGGGTGTCAGGGACGACATGGGCGTACCGAGCTGAAAAAAGAAAAGGAATATACCGAATGTCCGCCGGTTAATTGCAAATCCTGTAGGAGCCAGCTTGCTGGCTCCTACAGGGGGTTGCGTGTTCATGAAGAACTGCCTTTTGGCCGCAGGCCGCTGTCGCTGATACGCGGGCGGTCGGGCTCCGGTTCGGTCAGCGGCTCGCAGACTTGCATCTGCTCCAGGCAACGCTTGGCCAGTTGCTGATACTCGCGAGTGCCCGCCTGCTTCCACGACACCTCTTCATCGCTGAGGCTGCGCTTGACGCTGGCCGGCGCGCCCATGATCAGCGACTGCTCGGGGCCTTCGAAACCGGCCTTGACGAAGGCCGCCGCCGAGACGAATGAGCGAGCACCGATGCGCGCATTGTCCATCACCACCGCATTCATCCCCACCAACGCGTCGGCGCCAATCCGGCAGCCGTGCAGCACCGCGCCATGGCCGATGTGGCCGTTGCGCTCGACCACGGTGTCGCTGTCCGGGAAACCGTGCATCACGCAGGTGTCCTGCAGATTGGCGCCCTCCTCCAGCACGATCCGGCCGAAGTCACCGCGCAGACTCGCCAGCGGACCGACGTAGCAATGGGGACCGATGATCACGTCGCCGATCAGCACGGCGGACGGATGAACGTAAGCGCTGGGGTCAACCACCGGAGTCAGGCCATCGAGGCTGTAGCAGGTCATGGGGCGTTTCCTTATAGAGCATTCACAAAGCGATGCCGATGCAGACTCATTTTGTATCACATCACTTTTACATTAACAAAGCACAAAAACCGTATCACTTACAAAGCCACTGGCCCGCCGTGTCTATTTAGACGAAAAAACCCCGGCTAAAACCAATAAAACAGGCGCATCCAGCGCTTGATCAAAGCCATTCAAACCACAACCATAAAACCACAAACCCGACGATAGGACACATTAAATCTATTTTTGTATTGCATTTACGTATCACGTTATAGGTATACTCCGGCAAAACCGGCCTACGCGCCGATCCAATAATGAGCCGGCATTACAGCCGAGCGTGCACCGTGAGGGCATCCGCCATGCCTCTGACCCTTGCTGTCGAATTCCACGAACCGGGCGTCCGCCTGATTACCTTGCAGCGTCCGCAAGCGTTGAATGCCCTGACCACCCAATTGCTGGGTGAACTGGCGGACGAACTGACGGCCGCGCAAGCCGATGCCGAGACCCGCGTCGTGGTCCTGACCGGCAGCCGCAAAGCCTTCGCGGCCGGTGCCGACATCAAGGAAATGGCCGAGCGCAATCTGGTCGGCATCCTCGACGACCCGCGCCAGGCGTCGTGGCAAACCATCACCCGCTTCAACAAACCGCTGATCGCCGCCGTCAACGGCTTCGCCCTCGGCGGTGGCTGTGAACTGGCGATGCACGCCGACATCATCATCGCCGGCGAGGACGCACGTTTCGGCCAGCCGGAAATCAACCTCGGAATCATGCCCGGCGCCGGCGGCACTCAACGTTTGCTGCGCGCCGTCGGCAAATCCATGGCCATGCAGATGGTCCTGACCGGCGAGCCGATCGACGCCCGCCAGGCCCAGCGCGCCGGGCTGGTCAGCGAAGTCACCCAACCGGAATTCACCGTCGAGCGTGCGCTGCAGATCGCCCGCAGCATTGCCACGAAAGCACCGCTGGCGGTGCGCCTGGCCAAGGAAGCGCTGCTCAAGGCGATGGACACCGACCTCGCCAGCGGCCTGCGTTTCGAGCGCCACGCCTTCACCGTGCTGGCCGGCACCCGCGACCGTGACGAAGGCATCGCGGCCTTTCAGCAAAAGCGCACGCCGACCTTCACTGGCCAGTAATCCGGCCACCGATAACGCATTCGAACGACCTCCCAGAGAACGCCAAGACCATGAACTTCGAACACATCCTGTTTTCCATCGAGGCCGGCGTTGCCCTGCTGAGCCTCAATCGCCCGGACCAACTCAACAGCTTCAACACCCAGATGCACGGCGAAGTGAAGGAAGCGCTCAAGCAGGTTCGGCAGAACCCGGACGTGCGCGTACTGCTGCTGACCGGTGAAGGTCGCGGATTCTGCGCCGGGCAAGACCTCAGCGACCGCAATGTCGCGCCGGGCAGCGCCGTGCCGGATCTGGGCGAGTCCATCGAGAAGTTCTACAACCCGCTGATCCGCCAGTTGCGCGACCTGCCGCTGCCGGTGATCTGCGCGGTCAACGGCGTGGCGGCCGGCGCCGGCGCCAACATTCCACTGGCTTGCGATCTGGTATTGGCAGCGCGTTCGGCGAGTTTCATCCAGGCCTTCTGCAAGATCGGTTTGATCCCGGATTCCGGCGGCACCTGGACCTTGCCGCGCCTGGTCGGCATGGCCCGCGCCAAGGCGCTGGCCTTGCTCGGTAATCGCCTGAGCGCCGAGCAAGCCGAACAATGGGGGCTGATCTACCGCGTGGTGGATGACGCCGAATTGCGCAATGAAGCCCTGACCCTCGCCCGCCATCTGGCCACGCAACCGACGTACGGCCTGGCGCTGATCAAGCGCAGCCTCAACGCCAGCCTGAGCAACACCTTCGACGAACAACTGGAGCTGGAAAAAGACCTGCAACGCCTGGCCGGGCGCAGCGAGGATTACCGTGAAGGCGTCAGCGCTTTCATGGAAAAACGCAGCCCAAGCTTCAAGGGGCGCTGAGTCATGACCGCACTGAACACTAACGCGCGCATCGCGGTGATCGGCGCCGGGGCCATGGGCGCAGGCATTGCCCAGGTCGCGGCGCAGGCCGGTCATCCGGTGTTGCTGCTGGACAATCGCCCCGGCGCTGCGGCCCAGGCCATTGAAGGCATTGATCGACAACTGGGCAAACGGGTCGAGAACGGCAAACTGTCCGCCGAGTCGCGTAGCGCAACGATTGCGCGCCTGCACGCCGTGGAAGCCATCGAAGCGCTGGCCGAGTGCGAGCTGATCATCGAAGCCATCGTTGAAAACCTTGAGGTCAAACGCGCACTCTTTCGCCAACTGGAAGGCATCTGCGGTGAGCACTGCATTCTGGCGAGCAACACCTCGTCGCTGTCGATCACCAGCATCGCCGCACAGTTGAACCATCCGCAACGCTTGCTCGGCTTGCACTTCTTCAACCCGGCGCCGGTCATGGCGCTGGTGGAAATCGTTTCCGGGCTGGCCAGCGATCCGGCGTTGGCCGAGTGCCTGTACGACACCGCCAAAGCCTGGGGCAAAAAACCCGTACACACCCGCTCGACACCGGGCTTTATCGTCAACCGCGTCGCCCGCCCGTTCTACGCCGAAAGCCTGCGCCTGCTGCAGGAAGGCGCGGCGGATTGCCCGACGCTGGATGCGCTGATGCGCGAGGCCGGTGGTTTTGCGATGGGCGCCTTCGAGCTGACCGACCTGATCGGCCATGACGTCAACTATGCCGTGACCTGCTCGGTGTTTGATGCCTATTACGGGGACACACGTTTCCTGCCTTCGCTGATTCAGAAGGAATTGGTCGACGCCGGGCGCCTGGGTCGCAAAAGCGGCCATGGCTTCTACCGTTATGCGGAAGGCTCCGAGCGACCACAGCCGACCTCTATCAGCAGCGATCACCCGGTTGAAACCTGCGTCGTGGAAGGTGATCTCGGCATCGCCAACGCGTTGATTGCGCGTCTGCGCGAACATCAGATCAACGTCATTCAGCGCGATGGCCAAGGCCTGTTGAAAGTCGGCGATGCCGTGCTGGCGCTTAGCGACGGGCGTATGGCCTGTCAGCGGGCGAAAGAAGACGGGCTGCGCAATCTGATCCTGCTGGACCTGGCCTTCGACTACGGCAAGGCCAGCCGCATCGCCATCAGTTGCTCGGCAGACATCTCCCCTTCGGCACTCGAACACGGCGTCGCACTGCTGCAACGCGCTGGATTCACCGTCAGCCAACTCAGCGACAGCCCCGCGCTCGCAGTGTTGCGCACGGTGGCGATGCTCGCCAACGAAGCCGCCGACGCCGTGCTGCAAGGCGTGGCCTCGGCCGCCGACATCGATCTGGCGATGCGCGCCGGCGTCAATTACCCGCAAGGCCCGCTGGCCTGGGCCGACGCCATTGGCCTCGCGCACATCCTCAACGTGCTGGAAAACCTGCAAACGAGCTACGGCGAACAACGCTATCGACCGTCGCTGCTGTTGCGCCGTCGCGTCGCTGAAGGGAGGACGTTCCATGACTAATCACGAAGCAATGAACCTGGCCAGCAACTGCGCGCAAACGATGTTCAAGCGCGATGCCGCGAGCCAGGCCATGGGCATGCGTCTGCTTTCGGCGGCACCGGGCTGCGCCCGCGTCGGCATGAGCGTGCGCGCCGACATGATTCAGGGCCACGGCACTTGCCACGGCGGTTACCTGTTCGCCCTCGCCGACTCGGCGTTTGCCTTTGCCTGCAACAGCTACAACGAAGCCACCGTGGCCATCGGTTGCAGCATCGACTACATCGCCCCGGCACGCCTGGGCGACACCTTGACCGCCGATTGCACCGAGCAGAGCCGCTCCGGTCGCACCGGCAACTACGACGTGCGCATTGAAAACCAACTGGGCCAGCTGATCGCGCTGTTCCATGGCAAATCCTACAAAGTGCGCGGCGCTGTGCTCGCGCAGGAGACCCCGAATGAATGACGCCTTGATCATCGACGCCGTGCGGACCCCAATCGGCCGCTACGCCGGTGCCTTGAGCAGCGTACGCGCCGACGACCTCGGTGCAGTGCCGTTGCGCGAACTGCTGCGCCGCCACCCGCAGGTCAACTGGAATGCCGTGGATGATGTGATCTACGGCTGTGCCAACCAGGCCGGCGAAGACAACCGCAACGTCGCGCGCATGTCGGCGCTGCTGGCCGGCTTGCCGGTCAGCGTGCCGGGGACCACGCTCAACCGTTTGTGCGGTTCCGGGCTGGATGCCATCGGCACCGCAGCGCGGGCAATTCGTTGCGGCGAAGCCGGGCTGATGCTGGTCGGCGGCGTCGAATCGATGTCCCGCGCGCCGTTGGTCATGGGCAAGGCCGAACAGGCCTTCTCCCGGGATGCGCAGGTCTACGACACCACCATCGGCTGGCGCTTCGTCAATCCGCTGATGAAAAAAACCTACGGCATCGACTCGATGCCGGAAACCGCCGAGAACGTCGCCGAGCAGTTCAACATCTCCCGCGCCGACCAGGACGCCTTTGCCCTGCGCAGCCAGCAGCGTGCCGGCGCGGCCCAGGCCAGTGGGCGTCTGGCCAAGGAAATCGTCGCGGTGGAAATCCCGCAGCGCAAAGGCCCGGCCAAAGTCGTCGAGCATGACGAACACCCCCGCGGCGACACCACGCTTGAGCAGTTGCAGAAGCTCGGCACACCGTTTCGCGAAGGCGGCAGCGTCACCGCCGGCAATGCCTCCGGGGTCAATGACGGCGCTTGCGCGCTGTTGCTGGCCAGCCCGGCGGTCGCCAAACGCCACGGCCTGAAGGCTCGCGGCCGGGTTGTGGCCATGGCCACTGCCGGCGTCGAGCCTCGCATCATGGGCATCGGCCCGGTGCCAGCGACGCGCAAAGTGCTGGAACTGGCCAACCTGAGCCTCGCCGACATGGACGTGATCGAACTCAATGAAGCCTTCGCCGCGCAAGGCCTGGCGGTGTTGCGAGAACTGGGTTTGAGCGACACCGACCCGCGGGTCAACCCGAATGGCGGCGCCATCGCCCTCGGCCACCCATTGGGCATGAGCGGCGCGCGGCTGGTGACCACCGCCCTGCACGAACTGGAAGAACGTCAGGGCCGCTACGCGTTGTGCACCATGTGCATCGGCGTCGGCCAGGGCATTGCGCTGATCATTGAGCGCTTGTCCGACTAAAGAATCGCGATTCCCGGGGAGCCTAGAGGTATCCTTGGGGCATGCACTCAAAGCCCGGCTGCGGCCGGGCTGAAACACAAAAATAATTCGAGTGAAGTTATGAACATGCCAATTGCCAAAGCCGTGCTTGATCCCGTGCTGGACCCGCTGGAAACCGCCAGCATTGACGAACTCCGTCAGCACCAGCTGGAACGCCTGCGCTGGAGCCTCAACCACGCCTACAAAAACGTACCGCTGTACCGTCAGCGCTTTGATGCACTGGGCGTGCACCCGGATGACATCAAGTCCCTGGAAGACCTGGCGAAGTTTCCGTTCACCACCAAATCCGACCTGCGCGACAACTACCCCTACGGCATGTTTGCCGTGCCGATGCAGGACGTGGTGCGCCTGCACGCATCCAGCGGCACCACCGGCAAACCGACCGTCGTCGGTTACACGCAGAACGACATCGACACCTGGGCCAACGTGGTCGCTCGCTCGATCCGCGCAGCCGGTGGCCGACGTGGCGACAAAGTGCACATTTCCTATGGCTACGGCCTGTTCACCGGCGGTCTCGGCGCGCACTACGGTGCCGAACGCCTGGGTTGCACGGTGATTCCGATGTCCGGCGGCCAGACTGAAAAGCAAGTGCAACTGATCAAGGATTTCCAGCCGGACATCATCATGGTCACGCCGTCGTACATGCTCAACATCGCCGATGAAATCGAGCGCCAGGGCATCGACCCGCACAAACTGGCCCTGCGCCTGGGCATCTTCGGTGCCGAGCCGTGGACCGGCGAACTGCGCAGCGCCATCGAGAACCGTTTGGGCATCACCGCGCTGGACATCTACGGCCTCTCGGAAATCATGGGGCCGGGCGTCGCCATGGAATGCGCCGAAACCAAGGATGGCCCGACGATCTGGGAAGACCACTTCTACCCGGAAATCATCGACCCGGTTACCGGTGAAGTGCTGCCGGACGGGCAGATGGGCGAGCTGGTGTTCACGTCCCTGAGCAAGGAAGCCTTGCCGATGATCCGCTACCGCACCCGCGACCTGACGCGCCTGCTGCCAGGGACTGCGCGGCCGATGCGGCGGATCGACAAGATCACCGGGCGTAGCGATGACATGTTGATCATTCGCGGGGTTAACGTGTTTCCGACGCAGATCGAGGAGCAGGTGCTGAAAATCAAACAGCTTTCAGAGTGTTATGAGATTCATCTGTATCGCAACGGGAACCTGGACAGCGTGGATGTGCATGTCGAGTTGAAGGCTGAACACCAGCACTTGAGCGATGAGCAGCAGAGGGCTGTTTGTGGCGAGTTGAGCAAGCACATCAAGACGTATATCGGGATCAGTTCGCGGATTGTTTTGCAGCCTCTGCATTCGATCAAGCGCTCTGAGGGCAAGGCTTGTCACGTGATGGACAAGCGCCCGAAAGCATGACTGCTGCACCCTTTAAGCCCCGCTTTTGCGGGGCTTTTTTTTGGTGTGCGCGCACGAATCCTGTGGGAGCGAGCCTGCTCGCGAAGGGTTTATAGGCAGCCCGACTCTCGCGGATGTACACGGTCCTTGTAGGAGCCGGCTTGCCGGCGATGGCTATATGAGGGTGTACATATCCATTCCTGCGGTAACGGCCGCTAATGGTTTCGCCCTTACGGCGAGTCACTTGGAAGAGCCCCAAGTAACCAAGGGCTCTTGCCCCTTTCGTTCGGTGCCTCGCCTAGGCTCGGCATTCCCTCGCTCCGGTCCTGCTCCGTGGGCCCGCCGCCATCGGCCATCCATGGCCGGGGGCGGCTAACCCGGCATCCATGCCGGGTTGCCCACTGCGCAGAACCTCCACTCGGCCTCTCGAGGGGGCGCTCAGATCAAGAGCTGAAGGCGAGCTAACGCTCGGCCTGATGAGTGGTGGAAATCAAAAGCGTATGGGATTCCCTGTAGGAGCCGGCTTGCCGGCGAAAAGCGTCCAGACACCGCGTTCATCCAGACAACCCGCGTCATCGTTGACGACCATCGCTGCGATGCGGCGACCCGACAAGCCAGCTCCTACAGGGTCATGTGAACCACAACGAACGAGTCAGAGATTACGCGAGAGCGCTCTTGTGACGACGCGTCTGGCAGTGGCGCGCCTGTCCAGCATGTAGATGTGGTTATCCAGCTCAGGCACCAGTCGTGCTTTGCGCTTGTCGTCGAACTTTCCCACTGTCATTAAATAGATCATCGGCAGCACGATCCCTCCCCACCACTGGCCGGACAGAAAAAAGATGAAAGGCCACGGGATCAACAGAACCGCCAAAATCCACCCGTTGGCGCGCATAGTCGGGATCAATTCCTGGTAGAGAAAATCACTCGATTCCAAGTCGAAACTGAGGGAAAGATTGTGATTGCGCAGAAGCACGGGGTACATGTCTTCCTTGTGTGAACTTCCGGCGTAGATCACGTAAACCTCATGACCTTTGCGTAAATGGAAATCTTCAAAAGCATATTCCAGACGGAGCTCATCGCCTCCCTTCGTTCTGATCCATACCACACGACGGCTCGGCGTATTGCTGATCACCACCCCATGCTCGATGTGAAAATGAATCCTGACCTTACCGAAGGTGAAATCCTGCATGCCCACTCCTTGAAATTCCGTCACCGACGACGAGTCGCCCAGTCGGTAAGCAGCGGATGCTACTAAGGCGCCATCAGGCTGTCCAGAAACCGGACTCGCCCCGTACGTCGAAAGCGATACAAAAAAACATACGACACGATATTTTGTGTTTGATATTAAATTCTGTATCGCTTATAAAGTTCTCCATGCCCTCGATCAGATTCAAGGCGGGAGACCCCCCAATGTACGCACAGCTCGTAGAAACCGGCGTTAAGCGCATCAAGGACCTGTCGGAAATGTCCGAACAGGAACGCGCCTTCCAGGAAAAAATCGATTCAGAAATCAAGATCGAAGCGAAAAACTGGATGCCTGATGCCTATCGCCAGACCCTGATCCGGCAGATCTCGCAGCACGCCCACTCGGAAATCGTCGGCATGCTGCCCGAAGGCAACTGGGTCACCCGCGCACCATCGCTCAAACGCAAACTGCAATTGATGGCCAAGATTCAGGACGAAGCCGGCCACGGCCTGTACCTGTACAGCGCCATGGAAACCCTCGGCGCCGACCGCGACGAAGAAATCGCCAAGCTGCACAGCGGCAAGGCCAAGTACTCGAGCATCTTCAACTACCCAACCCTGAACTGGGCCGACATGGGCGCAGTGGGCTGGCTGGTTGACGGCGCCGCGATCGTCAATCAGGTGGTGTTGCAACGCACCTCATACGGTCCCTACTCCCGGGCCATGGTGCGCATCTGCAAAGAAGAAAGTTTCCACCAGCGCCAAGGCTACGAAATCCTTCTGACCATGATGCGCCACGGCAATCAGGCGCAAAAAGACATGGTCCAGGACGCGATCAACCGCCTGTGGTGGCCGTCGCTGATGATGTTCGGCCCGAGCGACGAGCACTCGCCGAACAGCGCCCAGTCCATGGCCTGGAAAATCAAACGCCAGAGCAACGACGAACTACGCCAGCGCTTCATCGACCAGACCATCCCGCAACTCGAATTGCTCGGTTGCACCTGCCCCGATCCGGACCTGAAGTGGAACGCCGAACGCGGCCATTACGACTTCGGTGAAATCCAGTGGAGCGAGTTCTACGAAGTGCTCAAGGGCAACGGCCCGTGCAACCAGGAACGCGTCGCCACTCGCCGCAAAGCCATTGAAGACGGCGCCTGGGTCCGCGAAGCCGCAGTTGCCCACGCCCGCAAAAAACAAAACAAGAACGCCGCCTGATTCGGCCACCTGATCTGGAGACACCGCCATGTCCGAATGGACCCTTTTCGAAGTCTTCGTGCGCAGCAAGCACGGCCTCAACCACAAGCACGTCGGCAGCGTGCATGCCGCCGACACCACCATGGCCATCGAGAACGCGCGTGAGTTGTACACCCGTCGCAGCGAAGGCGTGAGCCTGTGGGTCGTGCCGTCGGCACTGATCACCGCCTCGTCGCCGGATGAAAAAGACCCGCTGTTCGACCCGTCGGACGACAAGGTTTATCGCCATGCCAGCTTCTACGAGCTGCCGGCCGAAGTCGGGCACATGTGAGGTCGACCATGAATAACAAGACCGATCTGATCGAATACCTGCTGCGCCTCGGCGACAGCGCCCTGATCCAGGGCCAGCGCCTGTGCCAATGGTGCGGCAAGGCACCGGCGCTGGAAGAAGAACTGGCGCTGATGAACGTCGGCCTCGACCTCGTCGGCCAGGCGCGCAACTGGCTGGAATACGCCGCTGAACTGCTGGGCGACGATCGCGATGCCGATCACCTGGCGTTCCGTCGCGATGAGCGCGCCTATCGCAACCTGCTGCTGGTGGAACAACCCAACGGCGATTACGCGGTGACCATCCTCAAGCAGTTCCTGTATGACGCCTGGCACCTGGAAGTGCTTAAAGGTCTGAGCCAGTCCAGCGATGAGCGCGTCGCCGGGATCGCTGCCAAAGCGATGAAGGAAGTGACCTATCACCTGCGCCGCTCCAGCGAGTGGGTCGAGCGTCTGGGCGACGGCACCGAGGAAAGCCACAAGCGCATGCTCGCAGCGATCCCTGAGGTCTGGCGCTTTACCGTGGAACTGATCGCTGCCGATGACAGCGAACAGCGTCTGTGCGAAGCCGGCATCACCCCGGACATCGCCACCGTCGCCGCCGCGTGGCAAGCCAGGGTCAACGAGGTTTTCGCCAGCGCCACCCTGCCGGTGCCTGCCGCGCCGAGCTATTTCTACCTGAATGCGCGCAAGGGGCTGCACACCGAACACCTCGGCATCCTGTTGGCGGAGATGCAATTCCTGCCACGAGCGTACCCCGATGCAACCTGGTGAGCTGATCGCCAGCGACCTCGGCGCCCGGCCGGCCCAACCGACGGACCTGGCCGCCGCGTGGGCGACCCTGGCGCAGGTCATGGACCCGGAAGTGCCGGTGGTCAGCGTGGTCGACCTCGGCATCGTGCGCGATCTCGACTGGCAAGCCGGCCACTTGCACGTGGTGGTCACGCCAACCTACTCCGGCTGCCCCGCCACCGAGGTGATTGAAAGCGACATCCGCGATGCGCTGGAACTTGCCGGCTTCAGGGCACCGCAACTGGAACGCAAATTGACCCCGGCGTGGACCACCGACTGGATCACCGACATCGGCCGCGAACGCCTGCGCGCTTATGGCATCGCACCGCCGGACGGCAGCACCAGCAAACGCAGCCTGCTCGGCGAAAGCCCGGTGATCGTCTGCCCGCAATGCGGCAGCGCGCACACCGAAGTGCTCAGCGAGTTCGGTTCCACCGCGTGCAAGGCGTTGTACCGCTGCGTCGATTGCCGCGAGCCGTTCGACTATTTCAAGTGCATCTGAGCGGCGATCGGCCGTCCCAGCTGGAGAACAATAATGAGCAAATTTCACAGCCTGACCATCAAGGACGTGCGCGCCGAAACCCGTGACGCGGTGTCCATCGCCTTCGATATTCCGCAGCACCTGCAAGACAGTTTTCACTTCACCCAGGGCCAGCACCTGGTGATGCGCACGCAAATGGATGGCGAAGAAGTGCGTCGTTCGTATTCGATCTGCACCGGCGTCAATGACGGCGAACTGCGCGTCGCGATCAAGCGTGTGGCCGGCGGGCGTTTCTCCGCATTCGCCAATGAGCAGCTCAAGGCCGGGCATAGCCTGGAAGTGATGCCGCCGGCCGGGCACTTCTGCGTCGAGCTCGACCCACAACGCCACGGTCATTACCTGGCCGTGGCGGCGGGCAGCGGCATCACGCCGATCCTGTCGATCATCAAGACCACCCTGCAAACCGAACCGCACAGCCGCGTCACGCTGCTGTACGGCAACCGTTCAAGTTCCGGCGCGCTGTTCCGTGAACAGCTCGAAGATCTGAAAAACCGCTACTTGCAGCGTCTGAACCTGATCTTCGTGTTCAGTCGCGAGCAGCAGGATGTCGACCTGTACAACGGCCGGATCAACGCCGAGAAATGCGAGCAACTGTTCTCCCGCTGGCTCGATGTCAAAGCCCTCGATGCGGCATTCATCTGTGGCCCGCAGGAGATGACCGAAACCGTGCGCGACAGCCTCAAGGCCAAGGGAATGGCGCCCGAACGCATCCATTTCGAACTGTTCGCCGCCGCTGGCAGCCAGCAAAAACGCGAGGCTCGCGAGGCTGCACGGCAAGTTGATGCGGCGGTCAGCCAGATCACCGTCATCAGCGACGGCCGCGCGCTGGCCTTCGACCTGCCGCGCAACAGCCAGAGCATCCTCGACGCCGGCAACGCCCAGGGCGCCGAATTGCCTTACTCGTGCAAGGCCGGCGTGTGCTCGACGTGCAAATGCAAGGTCATCGAAGGCGAAGTGGAAATGGACAGCAACCACGCCCTGGAAGACTACGAAGTGGCCGCCGGTTACGTGCTGTCGTGCCAGGCGTATCCGGTCAGCGACAAAGTCATCCTGGATTTCGACCAACTCTGATTATCCGGCAAACACGGAACCTGTAGGAGCGAGGCTTGCCCGCGAAGACTGACCATCAGACGACATCAATGTTGAATCTGCCGGCCTCTTCGCGGGCAAGCTTCGCTCCTACAGGGACCGGGGCGCCCCCGAGAACCTGCTTCACCCCACAACAACAAAAACAACAGAGAGCGTGCCATGACACCCACTGACGTAGAACTCATCCGCCAGCACCCCGATTTCATCCAGCTGGTTCGTCGCAAACAAAACCTGTACTGGTCGCTGTCGCTGATCATGCTGGTGATCTATTTCGGCTTCGTGTTGCTGGTGGCGTTCTCCCCCGCCACCCTCGGCCAGTCCTTGAGCGGCGGCGTGACCTCGGTGGGCATGCTGGTCGGTGTGGTGATTGTGGTATTGGCCTTCGCGCTGACCGGTTTCTACGTCTATCGCGCCAACAACGTGATTGATCCGCTCAACGAAAAGCTGAAACAGGAGTGCGCCCGATGAGCCGGCTCCTGGCGTTGTTCCTGTTGCCGCTGGCAGCGGTCACCGACTTCGCGGTCGCTGCCGACGGCGCGTCCCGCCCATTGAACTGGAACGCCATCGGCATGTTCCTGGTGTTCGTGCTGTTCACCCTCGGCGTCACGCGTTGGGCCGCATTGCGTACCCGCTCCGCCAGCGATTTCTACACCGCCGGCGGTGGCATGACTGGCTTCCAGAACGGCCTGGCGATTGCCGGCGACATGATCTCGGCGGCGTCCTTCCTCGGCATCTCGGCGATGATGTTTCTCAATGGCTACGACGGCTTGCTCTACGCCCTGGGCGTGTTGGCGGGCTGGCCGATCATCCTGTTCCTGATCGCTGAGCGCCTGCGCAACCTCGGCAAATATACATTCGCCGACGTGGTCTCTTATCGCCTGGAACAAACCCCGGTGCGCCTGACCTCGGCGTTCGGCACCCTAACCGTCGCGTTGATGTACCTGGTGGCGCAGATGGTCGGTGCCGGCAAGCTGATCGAGTTGCTGTTCGGCATCGACTACCTCTACGCGGTGATGCTGGTCGGTGTGTTGATGGTGTTCTACGTGACCTTCGGCGGCATGCTCGCCACCACGTGGGTGCAGATCATCAAAGCGGTGATGCTGCTGTTCGGCACCACGTTCATGGCGTTCATGGTGCTCAAGCATTTCGGTTTCAGCACCGAAGCGATGTTCGCCGGCGCCACTGCCGTGCACGCCAAGGGCAGCGCGATCATGGCGCCTGGTGGTTTGCTGTCGAACCCGATCGATGCGATCTCGCTGGGCTTGGGCATGATGTTCGGCACCGCCGGCCTGCCGCATATCCTGATGCGTTTCTTCACCGTCAGCGATGCCAAGGAAGCACGTAAAAGCGTGTTCTACGCCACCGGTTTCATCGGTTACTTCTACTTGCTGCTGATCATCGTCGGCTTCGGCGCCATCGTCATGGTCGGCACCGATCCTGCGTTCCGCGATGCCAGCGGCGCGATCATCGGCGGCGGCAACATGATCGCCGTGCACCTGGCACAAGCCGTGGGCGGCAACCTGTTCCTCGGCTTCATCTCGGCAGTCGCGTTCGCCACCATTCTGGCGGTGGTTGCAGGGTTGGCGTTGTCCGGCGCCTCGGCGGTATCCCACGATTTGTATGCCTGCGTGATGCGCAAGGGCCAGGCCACCGAGCAGCAGGAAATCCGCGTCTCGCGCATAGCCACGCTGTGCATCGGCGTGCTGGCGATCATCCTCGGCCTGCTGTTCGAATCGCAGAACATTGCGTTCCTTTCCGGCCTGGTGCTGGCCATCGCCGCGTCGGTGAATTTCCCGGTGCTGTTCCTTTCGATGTACTGGAAAGGCCTGACCACTCGCGGCGCGGTCACCGGCAGCCTGACGGGGCTGGTCTCGGCGATTGTCCTGCTGGTGCTGAGCCCGGCGGTGTGGGTCAACGTGTTGCATCACGACAAGGCGCTGTTCCCGTACTCCAACCCGGCGCTGTTTTCCATGAGCCTCGCGTTTTTCAGTGCCTGGCTGTTTTCGGTCACCGACACCTCGCCGCGAGCGGCCCTTGAGCGCGGCCGCTACCTGGCGCAGTTCATCCGTTCGATGACCGGCATCGGTGCCTCCGGCGCCAGCAAGCACTAATCACGACCGACTGATGGCAGGGAATAAAAACAATGAAGCCCGCACGTTCTGCACCCTACGAATCACTGTTTTCGCTGGCCGCCGCATTGAGCCTGCCCATGGTCGCCCCCAGCGCCATGGCCGACTTTATCGATGACAGCAAGGCCCGCATTGAAATGCGCAACCACTACATCAATCGCGATTTCCGTCAGGACAACGCGGCGCAATCCAAGGCTGAAGAATGGGCGCAGGGTTTCACCGCGCGCATCGAGTCCGGGTTCACCGACGGCACTTTAGGCTTCGGTCTCGATGCGTTGGGGGAGCTGGGAGTGAAACTCGACTCCAGCCCGGATCGCCGTGGCACCGGGCTGCTGCCCTTCGGTCCGAAAAGCCATGAGCCGGCGGACGAGTTCAGCGAGCTGGGGCTGACCGGCAAGCTGCGGGTATCGAAAAGCGTGTTGAAGCTCGGCACCCTGCAACCCTTGCTGCCGGTGGCGACTTACAACGACACCCGCCTGCTCGGTTCGACGTTCGAAGGTGGCTTGCTGACCAGCCAGGAAATCAGTGGCCTGACGCTGAATACCGGGCGCCTGACCAAGGCCAACCTGCGGGATTCCTCCAGCAACGATGACATCGGTTACGCCGCCGCCAGCAGTGATCACTTCGACTTTGCCGGCGGCAGCTACGCGTTCAGTCCGCAACTGAACCTGAGCTACTACTACGGCAAGCTCGATCAGATTTATCGCCAGCAGTTTGTCGGATTGGTGCATACCCAGCCGCTGGGCAACGGTTTCAATCTGCGCAGCGACTTGCGCTATTTCGACAGCCGAGGCGACGGCGCCGAGCGCGCCGGACGGATCGACAACCGCAACTTCAACAGCATGTTCACCGTGTCCCACGGTGCCCACAAGGTCAGCGCCACGTACCAGCAGTTGTCCGGCGACAGTGCCTTTCCGTTCCTCAACGGCGGCGATCCGTACGTGGTCAACCTGGTGACCTTCAACACCTACACCCGCGCCGACGAGGACTCCTGGCAGTTGCGTTACGACTACGACTTCGCGGCGCAAGGCATTCCCGGCCTGACCTTCATGACCCGCTACACCGACGGGCGCCACGTCAAGGCCGGCACCGTCGACAACGGCCGTGAGCGCGAGCGCGACACCGACATCAGTTACGTCATCCAGAGCGGCGTGTTCAAGGACGTCAGCCTGCGCTGGCGCAACGTGACCTTCCGCTCCGGCAATGGCCTGAACACCGCCCTTGATGAAAACCGGCTGATCGTCGGTTACACCGTGGCGCTTTGGTAATCCCTGAAGGGCGCGGTTACCGCCGCGCCAACACCTTTCACAACCTGGAGGAATCGTGATGTCTCACGCCCCTACCCTGCAAAGTTTCATCGCCGGTCGCTGGATCGGCCAACACGGTGCCCAGGTGCTGCGCAGCGCCATCGACGGCCACGAGATTGCACGCACCCACGAGGAACGTCCGGACTTCGCCGAAGCCGTCGAGCACGGTCGTCGCCAAGGCATCAGCGGCTTGATGGCGCTGGACTTCCAGCAACGGGCGCAACGCCTCAAGGCACTGGCCTTGTACCTGAGCGAACGCAAGGAGCAGCTCTACGCGATCTCCCACCACAGCGGCGCCACCCGCGCCGACAGCTGGATCGATATCGAGGGCGGCAACAGCACGCTGTTCACCTACGCCAGCCTCGGCTCGCGGGAACTGCCGTCAGGCAACATCGTCCACGAAGGCCCGGCGATGCAGCTGAGCAAGCTCGGCACCTTCGCCGGCACGCACATTCTGGTGCCGCGCGGTGGTCTTGCAGTGCACATCAATGCGTTCAACTTCCCGATCTGGGGCATGCTGGAAAAATTCGCGCCGAGCTTTCTCGCCGGCATGCCGTGCATCGTCAAACCGGCCAGCGCCACCAGCTACTTGACCGAAGCCGTGGTGCGGCTGATGGACGAATCCGGCTTGCTGCCGGCGGGCAGCCTGCAACTGATCATCGGCAGCACCGGTGACTTGCTCGACCGCCTGCAAGGCCAGGACGTGGTGACGTTCACCGGTTCGGCCGACACCGCCGCCAAGCTGCGGGTCAATCCGAACCTGATCCGCAACTCGGTGCCGTTCAACGCCGAAGCCGACTCGCTGAACTGCGCGATCCTCGCCCCGGACGTGACCCCGGACGACGAAGAGTTCGAGCTG
The DNA here is from genome assembly GCF_019946615.1 of Pseudomonas sp. BF-R-01. Lineage (NCBI taxonomy): Bacteria > Pseudomonadati > Pseudomonadota > Gammaproteobacteria > Pseudomonadales > Pseudomonadaceae > Pseudomonas > Pseudomonas sp. BF-R-01. The sequence goes on along the minus strand of NZ_JAGYFX010000074.1, from coordinate 11,107 downwards.
TTCATCAAGGAAGTCGCACGGGAAATGACCACCAAGGCCGGGCAGAAATGCACCGCCATCCGCCGCGCCATTGTGCCGGCCAAACACATCGATGCCGTCGCGACCCGTTTGCGCGACCGCCTGAAGAAAGTCGTGGTCGGCGACCCGTCGGTGGAAGGCGTGCGCATGGGTGCACTGGCCTCTCACGATCAGCAAAAAGACGTCGCCGAGCGCCTGGAAAGCCTGCTGCAAAGCAGCGACATGCTGTTTGGCGCTCGCGACGGTTTTGAACCGCGTGGCGAAAACGTCAGCCAGGGTGCGTTCTTCGCGCCGACCCTGTTGCAGGCCCGCGACCCGCACGCTGAAGGCGGCGCGCACGACATCGAAGCGTTCGGCCCGGTCAGCACGCTGATGGCCTACGACGACCTCGACGAAGCATTGGCCCTGGCCGCGCGCGGTAAAGGCAGCCTGGTGGCGAGTCTGATCACCAAGGATCCGCAGATCGCCGCCAAAGCCATTCCTGTCGCGGCAGCCTGGCACGGTCGCTTGCTGGTGCTGGACCGCGAGTCCGCCGCCGAATCCACCGGCCACGGCTCGCCCCTGCCACAACTCAAGCATGGCGGACCGGGTCGTGCCGGTGGCGGTGAAGAGCTCGGTGGTCTGCGCGCGGTAAAACACTACCTGCAACGCGCCGCCGTGCAAGGCTCGCCGACCATGCTCGCCGCCGTCACCGGTGAATACGTGCGCGGCGCCAAGGTCATCGAGACCGAGGTGCATCCGTTCCGCCGGTTCTTCCAGGACCTGCAGATCGGCGAGTCGCTGCTGACCCACCGTCGCACTGTGACCGAGGCCGATCTGGTGAACTTCGGTTGCCTGTCCGGCGATCACTTCTACATGCACTTCGACGAGATCGCCGCCAAGGAATCGCAATTCGGCAAACGCATCGCCCACGGTTACTTCGTGCTGTCGGCGGCGGCCGGTCTGTTCGTCTCCCCGGCACCGGGCCCGGTGCTGGCCAACTACGGCCTGGATACGTTGCGCTTCATCAACCCGGTGGGCATCGGCGACACCATCCAGGCGCGCCTGACCTGCAAACGCAAAATCGATCAAGGCAAAAAGAGCCCGCAAGGCATTCCGCAGGGCGTGGTGGCGTGGGACGTGGAAGTCACCAACCAGCTGGGTGAACTGGTCGCCAGTTACGACATCCTCACGCTGGTCGTCAAACGCGAGGATTGACGCAGTCCTGTAGGCGCTGGCTTGCCGGCGATGACGGCCTGAGGATCGATGCAAATCCAAGGGCCTCATCGCCGGCAAGCCGGCTCCTACAAGGGTTTTGTGTGAACGCCAGTTTCAACGTTCACACCGATCCACTGTAGGAGCCGGCTTGCCGGCGATGACGGCCGCATGATCGATGCAAATCCAAAGGCCCCATCGCCAGCAAGCCGGCTCCTACAAGGGTTTTGTGTGAACGCCAGTCTCAACGCTCACACCGATCCACTGTAGGAGCCGGCTTGCCGGCGATGGCGGCTGCATGATCGATGCAAATCCAAAGGCCCCATCGCCAGCAAGCTGGCTCCTACAAGGGTTTTGCGTGAACGCCAGCCTCAACGTTCACACCGATCCACTGTAGGAGCTGGCTTGCCGGCGATGACGGCCTGAGGATCGATGCAAATCCAAGGGCCTCATCGCCAGCAAGCCGGCTCCTACAAGGGTTTTGTGTGAACGCCAGTTTCAACGTTCACACCGATCCACTGTAGGAGCCGGCTTGCCGGCGATGGCGGCTGCATGATCGATGCAAGTCCAAAGGCCCTATCGCCTACAAGGGGCTTTCTGCGAGTTCCTGTTAAAGCGCCTTTGCACTGGTTTTTGCCAGTGACTGTGCGTTTATTGCCTTCTTCAAGGACATGACCGGCATCACCCCTGGCCACTGGCGAAAATAAGCACCTGACGATCGGCAGCAGAAATTAATTGCGACCAAATATTACATGCGTCATATTACGCACGTAATTAAACGCCGATTCCCACAGGTAATCCTCCATGACCAGCATGCCCAGCCTTGAACCCGACGTTGCCGTTGCGGTGAGCACGCCCAAGCCTCCCCTGCTCAAGCGCCTGATCCTGCTGACGCTGGCCATTGCTGCCCTGATATGTGCAGGCCTTTACGCCACCCATTGGTGGACCGCCGGGCGTTTCATCGAAGAAACCGACGACGCCTACATTGGCGGCGACGTGACGGTGATCGGGCCGAAGGTCGCGGGTTACATCGAAGAAGTGCTGGTCAGCGACAATCAGAAAGTGAAGGCCGGCGATGTGCTGATCCGCCTCGATTCCCGTGACTACCGCGCTAACCTGGCCAAGGCCGAAGGCGCGGTGGCTGCGCAAGAAGCCTTGCTGGCCAACCTCGACGCCACCGAACAACTGCAACACGCGGTGATCGGTCAGGCCCGTGCCGGGATCGATGCCACCGGCGCTGAAACGGCCCGCTCACGGGACGACAATGCACGCTACAAACGCTTGGTCGGCAGCAACGCCGTCTCCGTGGAAAGTGCGCAACGGGCCGACGCCACCTTCAAGACCGCCCAGGCGCTGAGTACTCGGGCCCAGGCTGAACTGCTGGCGGCGCAACGCCAATTGAACGTGATCGACACTCAGAAACAGCAAGCACGTGCCGCGCTGATGCAAGCCCGGGCCGAACGAGACCTGGCGCAATTGAACGTCGGCTACACCGAGTTGCGCGCACCGATGGATGGCGTGATCGGCAATCGCCGGGCTCGGGTCGGTGCGTATGCGCAGGCCGGTTCGCAGCAGTTGTCAGTGGTGCCGGCCAGCGGGCTGTGGGTCGATGCCAACTTCAAGGAAGACCAACTGGCGCACATGACACCGGGCCAACCGGTGATCATTCACGCCGACGTGCTCTCGGGGCAGGTATTCCACGGGCACCTCGACAGCCTCGCGCCGGCCAGCGGTTCGCAGTTCAGCGTGTTGCCACCGGAAAACGCCACCGGCAACTTCACCAAAATCGTGCAGCGAGTGCCAGTGCGGATCGTGCTCGATCCTGCCGACGGCGTGCTTGGGCATCTGCGTCCGGGCCTGTCGGTGACCGCTGAAGTCGACACACGCAAGGAGCCTGAAACGCCTGCCGTGGCCAGCGCGCCATGAGCCGCGCCCTCGCCGCCCCCGCGCAGCCGTTCAACGCCGCGAACATGGCGACGGCGACCAAGGTGTTCGCCTTCGCCACCATGTGCATCGGCATGTTCATTGCCCTGCTGGATATCCAGATCGTCTCGGCCTCGTTGCGCGATATCGGCGGCGGATTGTCGGCGGGCACTGACGAAACGGCGTGGGTGCAGACCAGCTACCTGATCGCCGAAATCATCGTGATTCCGCTGTCCGGCTGGCTCTCCCGTGTGTTCTCGACCCGCTGGCTGTTCTGCGCATCCGCGGTGGGTTTCACCCTGGCCAGCCTGCTCTGCGGCGCGGCCTGGAACATTCAGAGCATGATCGCCTTCCGCGCCCTGCAAGGGTTTCTTGGCGGCTCGATGATCCCGCTGGTGTTCACCACGGCGTTCTTTTTCTTCACCGGCAAACAACGGGTGATCGCCGCCGCGACCATCGGCGCAGTGGCGTCCTTGGCACCGACACTGGGACCGGTGATTGGTGGCTGGATCACCGACGTTTCCTCCTGGCACTGGCTGTTCTACATCAACCTGGTGCCGGGGATTTTTGTTGCGGTGGCGGTGCCGATGCTGGTGAAGATCGATCAGCCGGAACTGTCGCTGCTCAAGGGCGCCGACTATTTGAGCATGGTGTTTCTGGCACTGTTTCTCGGCTGCCTGGAATACACCCTCGAAGAAGGCCCGCGCTGGAACTGGTTCAGTGACCGCACGATTCTGACCACCGCATGGATCAGCGGCCTGGCGGGCCTGGCGTTCATCGGCCGGACCTTGCACGTGGCCAACCCGATCGTCGATTTGCGCGCTCTCAAAGACCGCAACTTCGCCCTCGGCTGCTTCTTCTCGTTTGTCACCGGGATCGGCCTGTTTGCCACGATTTACCTGACGCCGCTGTTTCTCGGCCGGGTGCGGGGTTATGGCGCGCTGGACATTGGTCTGGCGGTTTTCTCCACCGGGGTGTTCCAGATCATGGCGATTCCGCTGTACGCCTTTCTGGCCAACCGCATCGATCTGCGCTGGGTCATGATGACCGGCCTTGGGTTATTCGCTTTGTCGATGTGGGATTTCAGCCCGATCACCCATGACTGGGGAGGCAAGGAATTGATGCTGCCGCAAGCGCTGCGCGGAATTGCCCAGCAATTGGCGGTGCCACCGGCGGTCACCTTGACCCTCGGCGGTCTGGCGCCGGCGCGACTCAAGCACGCTTCCGGGCTGTTCAACCTGATGCGCAACCTGGGCGGAGCCATTGGCATCGCCGCCTGTGCGACGATCCTCAATGACCGCACCAACCTGCACTTCACACGATTGGCGGAGAACCTCAACAGCACCAACGAAGCCCTGAATCAATGGCTGTCCCAGGTCGGCAACAACTTCGCCACACTCGGCCAAAGCGGTGACGCGGGTGTCACCGCCAGCCTGCACCAGTTATGGCTGCTGACCTACCGCGAAGCGCAGACGCAAACCTACGGCGATGCGTTTCTGATGATCATGGTCTGCTTCATCATCGCCACGGCGATGGTGCCCTTGATGCGCAAGGTGCAACCACCGGCCGCGCCGTCAGCGGACGCTCACTGATCAGGCCTGAGGCGTTTTACGGAAGCCTACGGCCAGACGATTCCAGCTGTTGATGGTGGAAATCGCCACGGTCAGGTCGACCATTTCCTTGGGGCTGAACTGCGCAGCGACCACTTCGTAATCTTCGTCCGGAGCGTGGGTCAGGCTCAGTTGGGTCAGGGACTCGGTCCAGAGCAACGCAGCACGTTCGCGGTCGGTGAAGAACGGCGCCTCGCGCCAGGCGGTCACGGCAAACAGGCGACGCGGGGTTTCGCCACCCTTGATCGCATCGGCGGTGTGCATGTCGATGCAGAAGGCGCAGCCATTGATTTGCGATGCACGCAGCTTGACCAGTTCGATCAGGGTCTTTTCCAGTGGCAGCTTCGAAACGGCGGTTTCCAGGGCGATCATGGCTTTCAGGGCGTCAGGGGACGCGGTGTAGAAATCGATACGGGCTTTCATGGCAGGCTCCGGGAGCAAGTGGGGGTGGAGCTAAGTTAGTCCCGCAGGCCGGCTGCTGGAATATCCAATTTCTCAGAAGTCGAGTAGACCGCCGCCCCCCTTGTAGGAGCCGGCTTGCTGGCGATGCGGGCAACTCGGAGCAAATTGATGAGTGAGGTGATGCTATCGCCAGCAAGCCGGCTCCTACAGGGGGGCGAAAAATAGTCTGTCGGGCTGATTGCCAGCACTCGGTCCTCGCCACTAGAATGCGATCAATTCTTAATTGCATCAGGCCAGGACGCCGGAAAAGAGTATCAGCCCCCCATGTCGTCAGCCGACCAGCCTTTGAACCAGCAAATCCATACCCTCTACAGCGAACACCACGGTTGGCTGCAGGGATGGCTGCAGCGAAAACTCGGCAATCGCTGCGACGCGGCGGACCTGGCCCACGATACGTTCCTGCGTTTGCTGACCCGGCAAGTCGTCAAGCCCTGGGGCAGCGAGCCCCGGGCACTGCTGACGCACATCGCCAAGGGCCTGGTGATTGATCGCTGGCGTCGACAGGACATCGAACGCGCCTATCTGGAGACCATTGCCCACCTGCCGGCCGCGGAGGTGCCGTCACCGGAAACCCGCCTGCTGATTCTCGAAACCCTGATGCGCATCGAAGCGCTGCTGCGCGAATTGCCGGCCATCACTCGAGAAACCTTTCTGCTGTCACAGATCGAAGGGCTGACCTACAACCAGATCGCCGCACGCCTGAATGTGTCGCTGATCACCGTCAAACGGCACATGCGCACCGCGTTCATTGCCTGCCTGAGTGTCGCCTGATGAATTCGTCGATGATCAACCCGCACATTCTCGGTGAAGCCGCCGACTGGCTGGTGCAGTTGCATTCAGGCAGCGCGACGCCGTCCGACCATCACGCCATTGCCCAATGGCGCAATCGCAGTGCCGAGCATGCACTGGCCTGGCAACGGGCCGAAGCGCTGCTCGGAGAATTTCGCAGCGTGCCGGCCAACCTGGCCATCCAGACCCTGCAGCGAGCGGCACGCAAGGATGGTCTGAGCCGCCGCCAGACCCTCACGCGTATTGGCTTGCTGCTGATGGCCGGCCCCTTGGGCATCGCCTCGCAACACGTGTCCTGGCAACAATGGACCGCCGATCAGCGCACGGCAGTGGGCGAACAGAAAAACCTGCAACTGCCCGATGGCAGTCAGGTGCTGCTCAACACCGAAAGTGCGGTGGACATTGCCTTTACCCCGCGCGAACGCCGAGTGGTGCTGCTGGATGGCGAAGTGTTGATCAGCACCGCCAAGGACCCCGGCGCCCGGCCCTTTATCGTCGAAACCCCGCAAGGCATCGCACGTGCGCTGGGTACGCGGTTTTGCGTGCGCATCACTGGCTCGCGAAGCCAGGTGTCGGTGCTCGAAGGGCTGGTGGAAGTCACGCCGCAGTTGCTCCAGCAGAGCACGACCCTCAAGGCCGGTGAGCGCCAGAGCTTCAAGCTCAATCGCCTCGACCCGCTCGAACCTTTCGACACCAGCGCCCTGGCCTGGGACAAGGGCATGTTGCTGGCGAGCAATATGCGCCTGGACGAATTGCTCGGCGAATTGAGCCGCTATCGCCCCGGCGTGTTGCGTTGTCATGCGGATGTCGCGGGGTTGCGGGTGTCGGGGGCGTTTTCCCTGCGTGACACCGATGCCAGCCTGCGTCTGCTCAGCGATACGCTGCCACTGAAAATCAGCAGCCTGACCCGCTACTGGCTGTCGGTCGAGCCGCGGGCCTGAGTGCGCTGAAAAACTATTTCACAGTCCCCTGATACCTTTCCGCGTTTCGTTCGGTGTGTGGATAGACCTCTTCAATTCCACGCGCTCGACAGGAACGCCGAATGACTTCGACACCGCTGCACCGCCCCGCCGATTTCCCGCTCAAGGCCCTGAGCCTGAGCATTGCCCTGGCCTTTACCGCGTTGCTGCCGATCAACAGCCATGCCGCTGATACCGTCAGCGAAAGTGCCAGCCGCAACGTCGATATAGGGCCGGGCTTGCTCAGCCATACCCTGGCGCAATTCGCCGTGGCGGTCGGCGTGCCGTTGTCGTTCGATCCGGCGCAACTGGGCAATCGCCAGAGTCCGGGATTGCAAGGCAACTACAGCGTGCAATCAGGCTTCGCGCAATTGCTTGAGGGCAGCGGTTTCGAGTTGATCAGCACGGGCGGAAACGGTTACACCGTGGCGCCGCGAGTCTCTGCCAACGGTGCACTGGAGTTGGGCGCCACCAGCGTCAGCGCCCTGCGCGACGACAACGCGGACACCTACGGTGGCGGTCAGGTCGCCAAGGTTGCGCAGATCGGCATGCTCGGTAACCAGGCCTTGAAAGACCTGCCCTTCAGCGTCACCAGCTACACCGCCAAAACCATCGCCGACCAGCAAGCGCAGACCGTGGGCGATGTGTTGCTCAACGACGCTTCGGTGCGGCAGTCCGCCGGCTTTGGCAACTTCTCCCAGGTGTTCGTGATCCGCGGTTTGCCGCTGCTGTCCGATGACATTTCCTATAACGGTCTTTACGGCATCCTGCCCCGGCAGATCATCGCCACCGAAGCGCTGGAACGGGTCGAGTTGTTCAAGGGACCGAATGCTTTTGTGAATGGTGTTACGCCCAGCGGCAGCGGGATTGGCGGCGGCGTCAACCTGCAACCCAAACGCGCCAACGATGTGCCGACCCGCAGCGTCACCCTCGATTACAGCGACGATGGCCGGGTCGGCGGGCATCTGGACCTGGGCCAGCGCTTTGGCGAAGACAACCGATTCGGCGCGCGGGTCAATCTGCTGCAACGCGAAGGCGCCACCGCCGTCGATGACGAAGACCGTCGCTCGTCGCTGATCAGCGTCGGCCTGGACTACCGAGGTGATCGCCTGCGGGTGTCGACGGACCTGGGCTATCAGAAACAGGTGATCAATCAGGGCCGCTCGGTGATCTATGTCGATTCGACCTTGAACAAAGCGCCCAAGGTGCCGGATGCCAACGCCGGTTACGCACAGAGCTGGAGCTACTCGCAACTGGAAGACACCTTCGGCATGGCCCGCGCCGAGTATGACCTCAGTGACAACTGGACCGCCTATGTGTCCGGCGGCGCCAAACACACGCGGGAGAACGGCGTGTATTCGTCGCTGACCGTCACCGACCTCAACGGTAATGCCCGGGGCGGCATGCTCTACTCGCCTCACGACGAGGACAACAAAAGCCTGATGACCGGCCTCAACGGCCACTTGAACACCGGGCCGATCAGTCACCAATTGAACCTGGGCCTCGCGGGTATCTGGGGCCAGCAACGCTCGGCGTTCGAAACCATAGGAACCGCCACGCGCTACAGCACCAATCTCTACGACGTCACTGACAAACCGCGCCCAAGCCCCACATCGTTTGCCAGCGACATTCACGACCCGCGCATCGTCGGCAAGAACACCCTGCGCAGCGCGGCGGTGTCCGACACCCTGGGCTTCATCGATGATCGCGTCCTGCTCACCCTCGGCGTACGGCGCCAGACGCTCAACGTCGACGGCTGGAACACCACCACCGGCGCACGCACTTCAAGCTACGAAGAGTCGATCACCACCCCGGTCTATGGCCTGGTGATCAAGCCATGGGAACACGTTTCGTTCTACGCCAACCGCATCGAAGGCCTGGCCAAGGGCCCGACGCCGCCGACCAGCGCGATCAACCGCGACGAGACCTTCGCCCCGGTGCGCAGCAAGCAAATCGAAGCCGGCGTGCGCCTGGACATGGACACCTATGGCGCGAGCCTGGGCGTGTACCGCATCGAACAACCGTCGAGCTACACCCAGGACGGGATCTTCCGGGTCGATGGCGAGCAGCAAAACAAAGGCGTGGAGTTGAACGTCTATGGCGAGCCGCTTGATGGCCTGCGCCTGCTGAGCGGTGCGACGCTGATGAAGACCGAAATCGAAGGCAGCACCAACGGGGTCAACGACGGCAACCGCGCCGTCGGCGTACCGCGTTTTCAACTCAACGTCGGGGCAGATTGGGACGTGCCGGGGATCGAAGGCGCGGCGCTCAGTGCGCGGATGCTGCGCACCGGCGGGCAATACCTGAACGCCGCCAACACCCAGAGCATTCCGGCGTGGAACCGCTTTGATGTGGGGTCGCGGTATGCCTTCAAGATGGACGAGAAGGAAATCACCTTGCGCGCCAATCTGGAGAACGTGGCGAACAAGGCGTATTGGGCCTCGGCGAATGGCGGGTACCTGACGCAGGGGACGCCGCGGACGCTGAAGGTGTCGGCGACGCTGGATTTCTGATTGTTTGTGGTGAGGCCAATATTGCCTTCGCGGGCAAGCCTCGCTCCTACAGGTACAACTCATCCCCCTGTAGGAGCGAGGCTTGCCCGCGAACCGCGAAGCGGCCATCCAACACCAACCACTAAGCCCGACTACGCAACCACTGCAAAAACCCCTTCTTCTCCACCACCTTCGGCGTTTCCTGGGTCAACGTCTGTGCCTTGTGCAAACGGAAATCCAGCAACGCCTTCATCGCTTCGCCGATGTCATGCCGCGCATCCAGGCACGGTTTGAGGTAGTCCTTTTCGATCCGGTACAGGCTGCAGGCGGTCTTGGCGCTGAAGTCCGCCGGCAGCGCCGTGTCCGACAAGATCCCGCCCTCGCCGATCACCTCGCCCGGCCCCATGCGCCCGGACTCGAACTTGGCCCCGGCGCGGCTCAACTCCACCGAGACCACGCCGGATTCGATGATGAACAGATGATCGCTGACCTCCCCCGCCGGCAGGATCATTTCCCCGGCGCGGAAGTTTTGCAGGGTCATGTGCTGGCTGAAGGTTTCTTTTTCTTCCTGACGCAGAGTCGAGAAGATCGCCGAGCTTTCCAGCAACGCCCGTGGCCGCGACAGGTTGACCGGTGCATTCGATTCGACGCTGGACAACAGGCTCACGCCGGATGCCTGCAAGTGTCGGAACGCCAGATCGAACAGCAAATTGCGCACCATGCGCTTCTGGTCCATCGAGACCACGAAGCCGCTGATTTCGTATTCCACGCCGGTGGCACTCGAACCTTTGAGCGCGACACACGGTGCCGGCTTGGCCAGCAGGTATCGGCACCCCTCCATCGCCCGTTCCAGCGCATCGATCACCGTTTGCGGACGTGCATGCGGGCTCAACTGCAAGCTGATCGACACGCCGAAAATGTCGCTCGGCCGGCTGAAGTTGATGATCTTGGCCTTGGCCGCCAGCGAATTGGGGATCACCGCCATGCTGCCCTGGGACGTTTGCAGGCGCGTGGCGCGCCAATCGATGTCGGTGACCCGACCTTCGGTGCCGTCGATGGAGATCCAGTCATCCAGTTGATAGGGTTTGGTGGTGTTGAGGACGATCCCCGAGAACACGTCGCTGAGGGTGCTTTGCAACGCCAGGCCGACGATGATCGCCAACGCGCCGGACGTCGCCAGCACGCCTTTGACCGGCAGGTCGAGCACGTACGCCAGGGCCGCGATGATCGCGATCAGGAAAATCACCGCGCCCAGCAAATCCTGGAGCAGGCGACCGGTGTGCCCGACCCGTTGCATCATCCCTGCGCCGATCAACACCGTCAGGGTGCGCGCGCCGAACAGCCACCAGCCAATCTGCAAGCCGGTCGCCGCCAGGTGCAACGGCACGTTGTCCGCCCAGGGCGCGGGCTCCAGAGGGTTCAGGCCTTCGTTGAACAACAGGATGCTGAACAACGTGAAAATCAGCAGCCGCACCAACAGTTTCCAGTTGCTGCCACTGGCACTGATCAAGCGCCACAGCCCCAGATCGATGATGATCAGGATCAGGGCACAGACCAGCGGGTGATTGGTAAGCAGTGACAGCATCAAGCAACTCCAGCCATGTACGGATGGGCACAGTGTAGGAGCAAACGCAGTCGTTGGAACAACACAAAACACTGT